>NZ_VRUV01000018.1:0-25671 GCF_008039455.1 Methylobacterium sp. WL116 | reverse complement strand
CCTGCACACCTCGAACCCGCAGACTGGCCCCGTTACCCGCGCCATCGCGGCGATGCGCAACGACGAGCCCGTCCCGCCCCGCCGCGGCTTCCTACGCGGCCTGCTCTCGCTGCCCCTGATCGGCGGCGGCGTCACGCTGATCGGCAGCCCGTCTGCAGTGGCCGAGCCGCTGACCCTGCCCCTGATGAGACGCTACGTCGCCTTCCTCGCTCGCGAGCACGGTCACGCCCATGACGAGCTGCTCGGCATGCTGAGCCCAGAAGAACGGTACTACAGCGGGCACTACAGCCCCCTCTTGGCCCCGATCGCCCCGCTAGCCGACAAAATGCTCAGCCACTGGCCGACAGATGCCAGGGCCGATGCCATGGTTACGGCTGCCCCACCCTCGACGCGGGCGGCCCTGGTCCTCAGCACGATCGGCGCCGACTGGCGGGAGGGCGGCCGATGAACGGTCCCTCATCCCGTCGCGGCTTCCTGCGCGGCCTCACCGCGCTCTCGACCTGTTCGAATCGCCCTCGCGGCTCCCGCGGTCCTTGCGGCGGCACCGAGCCCCGACGCCGACCTGATCCGGCTCGGCGCCGACCTGGACAAGGCCCTGGCCGGCTTCCTGACGCTGTGCGAGCGCAAGGCCGAGCGTGTCGCCCAGTTCGAGACGATCAAGCCGGAAATCCCGCCCGAGATCGTTCGTCCGCGCATCACCGGCCCGGCAGGGTGGTACTTCCATGGGGAGGCACCACCCAACGTGGACGGCGAGCCCTGCCACAGGCAGTTCGACCATCGCGTGATGATCCTGTGGCCATGGGAGGCCGTGCAGAACACGAAGCGGTACCACGACGGGCGCACCCGCATCTGCAAGCACCATCGGCGCCTTCGGACCTCCTGCGAGGCCTACCATACCGCCCATCTTGCGGCGCGCGAGGCGGCTGGTATCCCGATTGTCGAAGATGCCCGTTTCCATGCCGGGCGCGATGTCATGCAGATCGCCTTCGACATCGCCGCGATGGATGCTGCCACGATCCCCGGCCTGGCGGTCAAGGGTCGGGCCGGCCTCGCCATGCAGCAGGTCTGGAGCAGCGATCGTGGAGGCAGCTCGATCGATTCCTCTTACAGGAAGCTGCTGCAGAACCTCGTGGCACTTGGGGGCAGTGAGTCAAAGGAGGCTTGATCCCGTTCAGATCCTGTCGTCTCGCGACCGGTGGAGCAACAGCACGCCGGTCCTTTGCTCCATCGGCCGTGCTGGTAGCGCGGCCCTTCTACATGTACCGCAACAACCTGCTCAGTTTGCGTTGCTAATGAGACGGGAACGCCACCACCTTTGGCGGATGCGTCGGGCCATGGTGCGGCAAGCTCGGATCAGCGTGGGTCGCGGAGGCGGGCGCTTCCTCCTCTACTCCACCCAGCGGTGGCTGACCTACCAATCATCCTAGATAGTCTCGCAAGGGCCTCCAATTTCGGTGATGCGCAACTGAAACCATCAAATGCAGTTTCCGATCTCGTTATTATCAATTGATTGGTTTATCGCAGAATTTTATGCTGATGGCAATTCCGTGATGGGACTATAGATTAGGGAATTATTGATTATAATCTGGCATGACAGGCGGAACAGATCCAATCTATCCGCATGGAGCCCGCCGGTGCGCTTGTTCGACACCCCCTTACGCGCGTTGTTCGACAGCATCGACCGCTCACGCGCCCGCATCGCGTTCGCCCCCGATGGTACGATCCTCGATGCCAACGCCAACTTCCTCGGTCTCGTCGGTTACACGCTGGCCGAACTGAAGGGTCAGAACCACCGAAACCTCGTCACGTCGTCGGAGCGCGACGCACCGGCCTATCGCGCGTTCTGGGACGCACTACGCCGCGGTGAGCCGCAGACCCGTGAGTTTAAGCGTGTCGCCAAGGACGGTCACGAGGTGTGGATCCAGGCAACCTACAGTCCAGTCCTCGACCGCGCCGGTCGGGTCAGCAAGATCGTCAAATTCGCCTCCGACATCACGGCGCAGGTGCAGCGCGCGATCGACCAGGAAGGCCAGCTTGCCGCCCTCAACCGCTCGCAGGCGGTCATCGAGTTCACCCTCGACGGCACCATCCTGACCGCCAACGCCAACTTTCTCGACGCAGTCGGCTACCGGCTCGACGAGATCCGCGGTCAGCATCACAGCTTGTTCGTTGATGCGAACGAACGAACGGGAGAAGCCTATCGCAGTTTCTGGGGTCAACTCGGACGGGGCGAGTTCGCAGCTGGCGAGTTCCGCCGCATCGCCAAGGGCGGTCGAGAAGTCTGGATCCAGGCAACCTACAACCCGATCCGCGACCGGGACGGCGTGCCGATCAAAGTGGTGAAGTTCGCGACCGACATCAGCGCCCAGGTGCACGAGCGGCAGCGCTGGATCGAAGCGCAGCACGCGATCGGCACCGACCTCGATGCGATCGGGCAAGCCGTCGAGAATGTCACCCGTCAGACGGTCGAGGCGGCTGGCACGGTGGGGCAGGTCTCGAACGACATCCAGTCCGTCGCCTCTGGCGCTGAGGAGCTCTCGGCCTCAGTCGGCGAGATCAGCCAGCAGGTAAGCCATGCTGCACGGATGGCCGGACAGGCGGTTGAGCAGGCGCAGCGCACGGGCAGCATCGTTGCGGGCTTGAGCACCCAGGCGGCGCAGATTGGCGAGGTGGTGACGATGATCCAGGGCATCGCCTCGCAGACCAACCTGCTGGCCCTCAACGCCACCATTGAAGCAGCCCGAGCTGGCGCCGCGGGCAAGGGTTTTGCCGTGGTCGCCTCCGAGGTGAAGGCACTGGCCGAGCAGACCGCCAAAGCGACCGATCAGATCCGCGGACAGATCCAGGCGACGCAGACGGCTACGCGCGAGGCCGTGGACGCCATCGGCTCGATCCAGGCGACGATCCGCTCGCTCGATGAGGTGTCGGGCGCCATCGCCGCTGCGGTCGAGGAACAGTCTGCAGTCACGCGAGAGATGTCGGGCAGCATGCAGACGGCCGCGCACGGTGTGACGACGATCGCCAGCAGCATGGAGGACATCGCCCGGGCGAGCGAGCAGGTCGATGTTGCGACCCGGCAGGTACGCCAAGCCTCGCAGGCAGTCGCGTGACCCCACCGAGATACGAGACGATCACATGAGCGCGACTGTCATTCCTCTCAAAGGCCGGTTCAAGCCGCCGATGATGAACATCCGCTCCAACGCCGTCGAGAAGGTGCTGACAGCCAACGCTGCAAGCGCGTTCTATGACGGTACGCGGGTCCGGCTACTGCTCGATGGTTTGCGTACTCAGCAGGACACGTTGCTCTCGGCGATCGAGAACCTGCGTGCGCCCTCGTTGCGGGCGCATCCAGACCTAGGTCGCCACACTGCTGCCCTCGAAGCGGCGTCTATCCAGGCGTTGGCGGAGATAGGGTTATTGATCCGGTGCGGTACAGAGCTGCTGCGCCGGCTGGAGAATACTGGCGTACAGAAGATAAACTAAACTACTTTGCCACTTTTTATATTAAAGACGTTGTGCCGTCATGCCCCAACAACCTCGTGACCTTTCTGATGTACGCGAAAGTCTAGAGCGCATCGCTCGCGCCCTGGATCAGCCTATAGTGGCTCTGTTTGATGCGGAAGAGCTGAACGCTCGGACAACGGAAACACTCGCTCTCACGCGAGCCTTCGACACCATTGACGACCGACAAGCCCGCGCCCGGTGCCTCGCGTTCGTAACTGCTGAGGCGGAGCGGGAAGCGCGCACCTGACACCATCGAGTGGCTGGGCAGTCGCTTCATACTGCACTTCACCCGGCGCTAGCTGGCATGCCAAGCTGAAATTGCCGTGCTGCTGGGCAAGCCAAAGCGGGGCAACGTGGCGGAGTCGCGAGCCGTCCTGGCGGGACAGGATTGAAGGCCGCTCAGGGTGGAAGGTAGAACACCCGCTTCTAGCCGAAAGGCCACGGTCCGCTAAATACTCGATGCGGACGTTCGGCCCGGGCACCCGTCAGATTTCTACCCCTAGGATGGACGAGGATGGCTCAGGGTAGGCGGGGCAGCCAAAAGGATGGCTAGGGTCCGCTCGCAGCTAGAGGGTCTTTTGGTACTCCTGTTTGCGGCTGGCGCATTGCAGCTCATGCCTTGGACGGGTGCGGACGACCCGGCCGAGATGGCGTTCGTAGCCGCTTTTGTTGCAACGGTCGTTGTGGTGGGTCCGATTTGGTGACGTCCTGGGCCCTCAAGCGACTGCGTATCCTCGAACGCGGGCCGCGTACCTACAACCGTTGGGATGCAGCTAACGCTTGCCTCACGGCCCGTGGATGGGTCACCGAGGCTCCCTGTGAGGGCCATCCGGGTAAGCGCTTGATCACAATCACGCCCGAAGGGCGAGCTGTCTATGTAGCTGCACTGGCGGTTCATGCTGAACGCCGGGCACCTTCACTGTTATGACCAGAACGGCAGCCCCGTCCTCTTCGGTGCGGCCGCCCACTCGGCGGTGGCAGGTAACACCGAGAGCCGGCGGCCTTTCTCAACGGGGCGTGGCCAGCACCAAAAGCATCACAGTCACGCCGGTTGCAGGTTGTGGAGAGCGGCGAGGCGCAAATTCACCTAGTCGGTCAGATCGAGCAGGGCTTCCACGTCACCGGGTGAGGCGTCGCAAAGGGGGCAGGCAGGCATCGTTGATCGTAATACTACCGCGCCCAGCGAACTGTCCCATCCCTGAGGGTCAGCTTGTAAGCCCGTGCCTAGGGCGTGTCATCGCTTGAGCCAATCGAGGGCGGCTGCGAGGGAGAGGATGCCCATGAAGCTGACGGCAGTCTTCTCGTAGCGGGTGGCGATGGCACGCCACTCTTTGAGCCTGGCCCAGAGGCGCTCGACCTGGTTACGGTTGTTGTAGATCCAATCCGGGCAGGCCACGGGCGCTTCGTGGCGCTGAGGCGGGATCGCAGACCGAGCGCCCATATTCCAGATGTGTTCGCGAAAGACGTGGCTGGTATAGCCGCGGTCCCCCACGACCCATTTGGGCACCCCCGGCAGTTGGTCGAGCAGGGGAACGGCGTGAGGGAGTTCATGGGCCTGACCGGGCGCCAGCCGGAAGGCGATGGCGCGGCCCTGCCCGTCGGCGATCACGCAAGCCTTGGTGCCGTACCCGCCACGCGAGCGGCCAACAGCTTCACGAGCGTCTCGCTCGGCTGCAGATCCCCCCTTTTGGCGGCTCCCGCCGCCTTTTGGTGCGCCCGAACGTTCGTGCCGTCGAGGAACACCATACCGAGTTGGACACCGCGCTCCTGCACGAGGTGAAGAAGCCGCTCCCAGACGCCGGCACGCGACCAGCGGATGAAGATCTGGGCAGCCCGCCACCAGGGTCCCAATTCCTCGGGAATAGCTCGCCATTTGGCTCCGTTCTGATGCCGCCAAAGGATGGCCGAGAGCGTGCGCTGCAGATCCTGAGGAGGCGTTTTGGCCTTGGGCCGGCAGGCTTCGACCAGGGGCTCCAGATCAGTCCATTGCGCGTCGCTCAGCATCGTCCCTCCTCCATCAGAGAGACGAAAACGCAAGCCCAGCCAATCTGTTCAGGCGACGACAGGCCCTAGTCGCTTCGAAGAAGGCTTCTACATGCTCGCGCATACCACGCGGGGATACGCGGAGGCGTATACGAGATGGGACGGGGGCGGTGCGTTTCACCAGGCTTAAAAGGGCGTCGTAAGCCTTCTTGATGTTCGTGGACGACGGCTCAATATCAGCGTGAACGAGTGCACCGGCAGCGGTATGCCAAAGGGGCGCCTCGATGCTCTGTAGTGCCTCGTCAATGCCGTACCGATGCAAGGCGGAGAGACCCGATGGGACATCATTTATAAGTGTGACACCGAAGTCTGGGCGATTAGGGTCAAGCCAGACAACCACGGCATTCTCAAACGGCTTTGACATCAGGATCACATCCTCCGTCGCTAAAACCGATTTCTCAATACACGAATTCACCCTCAGGTTGCGCTCACTAGTTGGGTGTGTAGTTTCTCGGTTAAGCTTTAGTAACCATCAAATGTGGCATTAAGGAGAAGCTACGCGTTTGAGTCGATAGTCATCATCTGCTTGACGGACCATTTTATCCACCCATCGTACCAATGCCAACGTGGCACTGCTTGACATGGTGGTGCCGCACTCCCCCGTAAGTGTGATCTCGGGCTCAATCGCACGAACATTTATGCGGTTAGACGCGCTGCTTTCCGCGGCCCCCGCGGGCGTCATCTTCGGCGGCGGGAATGCCCATCAGGACACGTAAGGGGTTCGTTCGCACCATGCGGATCTTCCCCGATACAGGCCCGCAGCCAATGCAAACCGCATACGTCCAGCGGGACCATAAATTCTCGTTCTGCCGATCGACCCCTTGCTGTCTAATCCGAGCCTTCTCGATCAATGCTCGGATCTCAGCGGCCTTTTCATCACCGACAGATTTTCTCTGCTGATCCGTTACGGAGGGCTGCTGGGACTCCTGCGCCATAACAGGCGCTACAGCTACAATCATCCCGGCAAAAGCCAGCGAACTTGCACGCATAGGTTTCTCCTGCCTTCTTGGCTTTGATCACCAAACCGATGACATGACGGGCCAGAAAATAGGAAAGTTTCACCCTTCGCAAAAAACCAACAATTATCAATATTTTGTGTGCCGCTAGGTTAGTAGAAATCTTTTCAGGATCGGCTTAATATGGAGCCGACCGACAGCAGTCGTGACTGAGGAACGATCGGATCGTGCCCGTGGTTTCCTGCCGTGGCACCGACCCGGTGCTACAGCAAGGATCCGGCACCGATGACCAAGACCCGTCTCACAGCCTCTGCGATCGCGGCCGCGGCCTTCGGCGCCGTCCTGATGTCGGCCGGCGCCGTCTCCGCTGCGACGCTGGCGCCCGCGCCGAGCCTCGTCCAGCCCGAGGCCCCGACCGTGCAGGTGCGGATGAGCCGTCGCTCGATGATGCGGCACCGCACCATGCGTCGCTCGATGATGCGTCGTGGTGGCGGCCGGACCATTGGGACGAAGAAGGGGCTCTAACCCACAGCTCGCCGGTTCAATTCGGCGCTAATCCCCGCGGCAAACCCATCAGATCAGCCCGCTCGGTATCAGCCGCAGCGGGCTTCTTCGTGTGTTCCATTCCGGTAGCATAGAGCCACATCGTCGGCGCTGATCTCTTCACCCTACACGCAGCCGCTGTGAACCTATCTGGTTGCCAGAAGTAGCTATCGTATGACCGACCTCGTGCCACCGTCCTTGGACTATGCGGCGCAAGTGAAGGACCCTCTCGCTCGGTTGTCGCTCGCCGATTTTGTGAAAGGTTGGCGCATGATCGTCGGCGAGCCGCCCTCGGTCATGCTCGACGATCGATCCGAAATGATCAGGCACCTGCTCGAAAGTGTGCCATCTGCCGTTCTGGACCTAGCAGCTGCTCTCCCTGTGGCCGGATAGCTCGTCGAGATGAGTCAATCTTTCAGCCCGCCCGGCACAAGCTGCGTCGGGCTTTTTGTGGCCTTATGTAGGGAAAGCACCAAGGAACGAAGCCTGCAGCTCAGCAAATTGCTTGGCTTGATTGAGGCCGGCAAGAAGCGCCGTTCGTTCTTCCCGATAGGATCTTGGGGCCCTCACGGCTGGACCGTGCTCTCGACTAATCAGCTAGACATAGCGCCCTGGATGAGGGTCGTACGGGAGGACAACGACGCGGCATCCGCCGGGAAGCGTGGCAGGCATCCCGATACGGTGTCACACCTAAGCGTGGCTGTGAAGTGCCCCCGCCGACGGAGTCGCTCACTGTGCCTGCTCCGGTTCAGTTAGCAGCCCAAAAAGCTGTGCCAGCGCAATCAGTTCGACATCGCTGCACTCATGGCCATCCACGAGCCACAGGCCAAGGTCGTCGCCCGGAGGCTCGACGTTCCGACCGATCGCACGGAGGGCTTCAGCGGCTTCACGAGATGAGTTGTCTGTCATTCCCGATCCCATGCCGGCCGAGCGCATCCACGACAAGATAGGACGTCCACGGTGCTCGCCGGGCGGCCGCACCATCGCAGCTCGCCCGGCTTACGCACCTAACGGCGGCGTGGCGATGACCATGAAATGAGTGATAAGGCTCCTTTAACCATCCCAGTCGAGGCTGGCGAACTGAGCTACGGGCTGACGCAATTGCGTCGTTACGTAAGCACGCAATGAGGCAATGATGTACGTCGTGGTGGTGGCGAGCCAGAAGGGCGGCGCGGGTAAGACATCGCTGATGCGAAGCCTTGCGGTGGCGACGCACCAAGCGGGACATCCAACCGCCCTTCTCGATACAGATCCGCAAGGGTCTCTCACAAGTTGGTGGAACCGCCGGGAGGATCAGCAGCCGGCGCTTGTCCGGATCGAGGTCACAGATTTCACAGCTGGCGCGGCGCGGTTGGCTGAGGCCGGGATCGAGTTCCTGTTCGTCGACACCCCCCCCTCGGTCCGTCCGGAACTGCGCACGCTACTCGGACACGCCAGCCTCGCTGTTGTACCAGTCCGCCCCTCCCCCGACGATCTTGACGCGGTAGGTGACACCTTGGCGCTGATCGAGGACGCGGGGTGTCCGTTCGTCTTCGTACTGACACAGGCGAAACCGCGAACCCGTTTGCAGATGCAAGCGGTGATGGCTCTTGCGAAACATGGCAAGCTCGCACCGACCGTGATCCACGATCGAACCGATTTCCCGACCGCCGCAATCTCGGGACGGGCGGTGACGGAGCTTGAGCCAGAGACGACCGCAGCGCGAGAGGTGAAGGAAGTGCTTGAGTACGTAATGGCGCAACTGCGTAAGGACGCAGGCAAAGGGAAAAGGCGTTAAACATGGCCGGGAAACAGACGCTATCTCTAGAGGGATTGATCCAATCGAAAGGCGCACCACGGCCGACTGACGTCCCGCAAAGGGGGGAGGGTAACGCGGCCTCGTCGACATCCTTGGAGCCAGCGCCGCCCATCCCCCCGTCTCCTAGCCGGAGCATGTCGGCAAGCGAACCCCGCACGAAGTCGCTCACACTTCGGCTTTCGGAAGGCCAGTACCAGCGCCTCCGCCGGTTTGCCTTCGACCGAGGCGCAAGCCACCAGGACGTGATTGAGGCGGCGCTAATGGCCCACCTCGACAAAGAGAACGGCTAATTGGTTCAATCCATGCCTACGTCGTTACGTAAGCACGTAGCTGCTGATCGGCGTGCCGACGCACTTGCTAGCCAGCCACCCCAGCTGTAACTTTCGATAACGGTCATTCTCGAAAGTTTGCAGCGGTGATCGACGGCGGCAGCTCCTGATGTCGATCGGCGTGTTCGGAGGCTTCCTCGGCTTCCTGGCCTACGCCTTCGCACCGACCGACGGGCTGCTACCGCTCAATCGCATGCTGCTCGGCCTGGTTTGCGGACTCGTCGTGATTTGGACCCTGGTGTTCGTGATCCAGGCCTGGGGGGATAAACCGTGATCTTCGAAGATGGTCCTGCGCAGCTAGTCCAGGCCGAAACATCGCTACCCGCCGAGACGGCTGCGATCGTTCGCGCCTATCAGCGGGCGAGCAAGGCCGACGCAACGGTGCGCGCCTACACGGGCGACGCAAAGGTGTTCCAGAACTGGTGCACCCGGTACGGCTTCCGGTCATTGCCCGCCATGCCCGAGGCCGTGGCAGGGTTCCTTGTCCACGAGGCCGAAGTGGGGCGGTCCACGTCCACCATCGGCCGGCGGCTTGCCGCGATCCGGTATGCGCACAAACTCGCCGGCCGGCCGGACCCAACCGACGACGAGGGCGTGCGGGCGGCGTCCAAGGGCATCCGGCGGCGGATCGGCACGGCCCCCATCCAGAAAGCCGCCGCCACCGCCGACATCATGGCCGCGATCCTGATGCGGACGCCCGATACTCTCACAGGCAAGCGCGATCGGGCGTTGCTGGCGCTCGGGTTCGCCGGGGCCTTCCGGCGGTCCGAGCTGGTCGCCCTCGACGTGGCCGATCTCCGCGACCATCCCGAGGGCCTACGTGTCATGGTGCGGCGGTCGAAGGTCGATCAGGAAGGGCAGGGGTTCGAGAAGGCCATTCCATATGGCCGCTTCATCCGCCCGGTTGCCCTGGTGCGAGAATGGCTCGACGCCGCCGGGATCACGGATGGCCCCCTGTTCCGACCGGTGTCGCGATCGGGGAACGTGCGCCGTAGGGGTTCGGCGGAGGACACGGGAACCCAGCTCTCTGAGCCGCGCCTTACGACACAGGCGGTCGCCGACATCGTGAAGCGATACACGGCGGCGGCTGGGCTCGATGCCTCGACGTTCGGGGCGCATAGCCTCCGGGCCGGCTACATCACGTCTGCGGCCGAGCGCGGCGCGGACCTGGCCCGCATCATGGATCAGTCCGGGCACCGCGATCCGCGCACGGTCGTCGGCTACATTCGCCGGGCGAACGCCTTCAAGGGGTATTCGGGGAGCGGGTTCCTTTAAGTGCAGGTTCAGCCTGACAGGCGTGTTCCGGGATGAGATTGCGCGCCTCAAAGCGGATCGTGATGCACGGCACATCTCATACACGGAATAGGCGGAATGCACGGGTGCAGCTGTGCGAGAAGACGTCACGTTCAGCCCGGATCAGGAAGCTGCAGTAGCCTATCGGACGCATTTAGCTCGACACTTGGACGGAAGCGAGATGACACCGCGCCAGTTCGAACGCGAGAGTGCTCGTACCCTGGAACGCGTGAAGTCGGGTGAGCCAGGGGTCTACCCCCTCCAACCTCGGCAGGGAATGGGTGCGCGATTTAATTACTGTCGCATACCTGCACATTAATCCGCAGCAGGATTAAAACTTCACAGATAGTTAGCAATTGATCATACCGCCTCAGATATTTTGTCTAGCCTACGCTGACCGGGGTTCCGGTGAAGATACTATCGACCGGTGCCGTTGGTTGTTGCCCCCCCCGATCCAGCTGACGGAACCGCGTTTTGATAGCGTCGGCAAGGTTCATCTACTATGTCTTTCAGCTTCATATTAGTTTCATCCTACTGCATGGTAGCGGCTATAGTATTCGCTGCAACGATCTGGCCTTAAAAATCGATCATCTCTAAAGGCTTCGTTTTAAGTTAGAGCGAAAGCGGCATAACCCATATTTTATAAAGGCAGATAACATGCCGGGAAATGAATATCTTATTGCTGGTTTGGCGATCATGACCCTGATGGTGGTCATTGTAGTCGCATCTGTGCTCCGGGGCAGAGTAGCGAAGTCTAAGGGCGATCCTGAACGCTCAAGCTTCGTAAAAGATCATGGTGAGGCACCACGGCCAAACCGGCCTGGCACAGAACACTGATAGTCGCAAGGAAGATATCTATGCCGCGTTATTTTATATCGACGTCAGATCAAGCACAGGTACATGAGAAAGAAGGGCTTGTTCTTTCCGGACCCGACGAGCTGGCACAAGTCTTACGGCAGACACTGGCGGCAATGCTACACGATGGAGAGAAAAATCGAGGAAGAACCGTTTTTACGGCAAACGCTCACGACTCACATGGCGATCGCATTATGGATGCCAGAGTCACTATGATGGCGCGCGAACTGTAGTGATACTTCGTCTCCATCTAAGTATTTATTATCTATCTTTATTCTGTGTTATAATTCTTTCGAATATCTGCGCGATGCTAATTGAAATTAAGCCTACATTATTCGACGATCCAGATGGAGGTAGTTCGGGTTGAAGCTGCAGAAGGCCTATCGATTGATTTCGTGATGCGATTTCAGCTCCATAGTACGCTGAATGTTCGTTCGAAATCTATTAGCAAGGTCCGATTACAGAAGCTGTGAATAATTGGCCCATCCAAGGTATCTTCACGCATTTTTATCGTTTCGGTCGATTCATCATAACTAAAAGTTAGACGTCGATCTCCAAGGGTGGTCGTGAGAATAGCGTTTCTGCCGTCTGCATTCTGGGTCATTGTGGTCGAACCTGGCACCCCGCGCCACATGATCCCCCCGAGAAGGGCAAGGGTGATTGCTCTCATCTCCAAAGCTTCACCTTGAGACTGAGTGATAACGCTCACCGCATAACGACGTACCGCATCGAGGTCGGACATTTCGGATTGGGGACGTATCTGCGCCATGGTGCTAGTCCTGGCTGGCAGTGATTTTCGTGCCACCCGTCGAAGTTGCCGAGTAGCCACCCCACCCCTCGGTCGAGACCGGCGACGTACCGCCCCAGCCTTCCAAGTCCCAGGTCGCGACACGTTGCTCCACGTCGACTGAGACATGGTCCTTTAGAATGCCCATTACACGTTCAACCTCCGCCTCCTCGACGTGGAGGTTCAGCATCGCTCCTCCGCCGGCCAGCTTCGCGCAGTAAGATCCCCACGCCGCAGCCGGTAGACCGATTTCGCGAAGCTGTCTGTGAAGCACGCCGTCGGCAGGGGTCGGCTCTCCAGGCTCGCTGCAGCCGACCGGAGGTATGGTAGGGCAAACGATAAGCCGGATCGCCCCCTCGGGGATGCCGGATGCGATCAACGTGCCTTTCGCCGACTGCGCATCGTCGCGGCTCCCGTACAGCGCGCTGATACCGAAACTCATGGCATCGCCTTCGATATAAGGGGCGCTTGCGTCTGCTTGATGCGGAGAGCCATTCTCGGCCTCGATCTCCGCTCGTGCAGCTGCGATGAAGTCAGCACGTTGGTCCTCGCTCAGAAAAAAAGCTTCGCTGAGCGGAGGCTCATCCGCAGCGCCGGGGGCACCCCACATTCGATCTCCCAAACCATTGTTTTGGAAGTTGCGCTTGGCGCGCGCGAGCACCGCGATTTCGGCTACATCGGTCGTCGTCGTCTCGGCCGATTTCATGGGTTGGCCCTGCGTACGGCTGGCTGCGGATAGGCTGGATTACCGCCAGGCACACCACTGCTGTTCGCAGATGACGTGACATCCGATCTGCCGCTTTCGGACCCGGTGATCTGCTTCCGCGACGCGGCTTGGCTCTGGCTGGCGTAGTCAGGAGGGGAGTTCGCTCCCTGCCAAATCATTAGCCCAGCCAAGGAAGTGAGCATCAATCCGACGCTTACGATCAAGACATAGAGGGCTGGTCTGCCACGCTTGCCCTGGCGGCTGTCCTGACCAGAGGTATGTTCCGTCACCCGTAAACCTCGCTCGCCCAAATATGATGGACGTAGAAACAGAACAGGCAGCGTGATCGAGAGGTCCAGACCTGCGACCTTATGGGTTCGATAAACAAATCATAAGTGATCAAAAAATATGATTTATCTAGCGAGCTTATAACCAATTGACGAGATTGTCGCGAATGGGCGGTACAAAGCCGAAAATCTTCCCCGTGACATTTATGGGACGAACGCTTGGCTCGCCTGGTATGAAGGTCTCATCACTTAAGATGCCAGATCCTGTCGAATTGATCGTTTTGACCCAGCAGCTTGCACAGCTGGCGGCATGCAAAACCCGCCGCGGCGAACCGGGCGGGTTGAAGGGTCACGGCAGACTGATAGTGCCGAAGATGCTACCTTCCACCACCGCTACCGGTCGAGCCTAGGCGTGAAGGCTGCCCCTCGTTGCCGGAAGCCGCCGAGTCGTCTGAAATTCCATCCTCGGCGCTTCCAGTCGGCGAGTGGGTAACTGCTCCCTCCTCGCCGGTCGAACCTGGCTGGCGGGTCACGACATCAGGCACGCCGCGCGGCCCGACCCCACCCGTACTCGCGGGCACATCCTGATACTGGGCGAAAGCAGGTGTAGAGAGCCCAGCCGCAACAGCAGCAGCGAGCAAAATTTTAATCACTGTAATTCCAGACAATGGAGATGCGGCAGGAAAATCTTGAAGCGTCTGACAACAGGCGCTGTACGCGATTGAGCCCGCGACAGTTTAGACATCACAGTATGGTGTTTGATGACGATCGTTAGTGCTACTTCGCCTGTCCTGCTATCGTGCGAACTTTTGCAGCGCCAATCCTGCTTCAGTCATGGCTTTCGGTGCTGGCGCAGCCATCGCGTAGCCTCCTCTAGCGTGGCGAAGATCGGCGCCGAGATCCCGAAAAGTCGTCCGAAAGCTGCCTCCACGAACCAGCCGTTGCCCATCTCGTGGTCGGGGGTATCGAGACGCACCAGCACGGCAATCAGTAGGCCGTTGGCCAGGACTAGACGCCCTTCCCGATCCGGGCTGCCCGTGTCAACTAAGATCGACTGCAGCACAAGCAACGCCTCGACGTTGTCGCGCGCATTCATGACTAACTTTCCCGAAGCTTGTTCAGCCATGGCTCGCTCCGGCGTGCACCCCAACGCGTGTTCTTGAGATGGAGGTAGTTCGGTGTAAAGCCGCAGAACGACTTGAGCTGCTCGACATCATGGATCGTCAGAACCCGCCGTTTGATCGTGATCAGGCCGAGATCACGAAGCTCGCGAAGCGTACGGTGCACGTGAACGGCGGACAAGCCCATTGCATCCGCAAGCTCCACCTGCGTGAACGGAAAGGGGTAGCTGTCGTTCGTGACTTTTCCCACCGCATCGAGCCGAACCAACAGTTCGCAGATAAGATGAGCGATACGCTGCACTGGCGTACGGCCACCAAGGTTGACCAGCCATTCTCGAAGTACCGCCTCATCGACAAGACCGCACCACCAGAAGGCCCGCGTGATCTGCGGATGGGCCTGGGTAATCTCCTCGATTGCCTGACGCGGAATGTCGACGACATGGCACGCGGAGATGGTACCGATGTTGTGGTCCATTTGATCGAGGATAAATACGTTGAGATCGCAGAAGTCTCCTGGAACTAGGAGAGCCATGATCTGGCGTTTACCGCTTGGCAGCACCTTGTAGCGGCATGCAAGACCATCAAGGATCAGATGGACGTGCTCGGGTTCGTCGCCTTCTCGGACGAGATCGACCCGTGCACCAACCTGCCGAATGCGCGGCGCCAAGCCATCCAAGGCCCGGCGATCGTCATCCGATAGGTCTTCGAAGCCTTCCAGCTTCCGGGTCAGTACCTGCTGCATCACGCCTCGGTAGAACTCAGTCGAAACGACTATGTCGGAGATCCAATATCTCAAATCATCATTTGATGTAAACTTTGCTTTAAGACTGCATTTTTTCTACACCATGCATCGTTTGCAATCTTTCGGGTGCACGTAGCTGAGGGTTCGTGCCCCCGCCCTTCTCGGAACGAGTCTGTGGCACAACTCCGACAGTCCACGTGCCGCGCCGCCCGCTCGTCTGCCGACATCTCCGGGCCGGTGACGCAGAGCACGCCGTTCGTGACGATGCCGAGGCCATCGGCGACCCAGGCCCGCCCGTCCTCAACGTGGATGTCAGGCCCGATGCCTGGCGGCCTATCGGTGAGGATCATGGTCGGCGCGCCTTCGTAGGACCACTCTCGATGCGGGAGAGGCGACGGCGGAGATCCCCGGTGCTCAATGGAAGCTCCCGTCGCGAAGCTCGTGAACGGCAGTCCATTCGTCGGCCGTCAGAACCGACGCCGGCAAGGTGAGAACGGGGCCGGACCGGGTGGCGCGACCATCAGCAACCCAGGTCCGCCAGTCCATCACGGCCTCCGCGGTGACGCTCTCGGGATAGCCGCCGAGGTTGCAGATCGCGGTGATGCGGCCGGTGCTCTGGCTGCTCTCGATCCGGTCGAGACGACGGCGGAAGGCATTGGTCGTCGTGGCCGTTCGGTGCCTCCTGGCAGGGGTGATGCGCGAAGGATGAGAAGCGGCCAGCCGAGCCGGTATGTGCCCGCGACCATGCGCTCAGCGATCTGCCGCTCGCGACCGTCGTCACTCTGCGGCCTGATAAGGATTGCGGACATCGGGCGCTCACCGTGCCCTTGCCTCGTCTCGATCCGGCGAAGGCGCGAGCGGAGGTTGATCGTCATGGTATCAGCCCTTCGCGCTGTAGAACGCTGACCGCCCATTCGGCCTGCGCCTCGTCGGGAGCCTTCAGCCAAGCGATGAGGCCCTGCAACTCGTCGTCGGTGAGGCGGTGCGTGCCGGGCTGCCGGTCGCGGTGACGACCCTCGATCTTGGCGAGCTGTGCTTCAGGGGTAGCGCGCATCGAAGCCTCCCGTATCTTCCTCGATCAGGATGGCGAGGGCCGTATCGCCGGCATCGCCCGTCCCGCGCAGGTGCTGGGCCGCGAGGGCGAGACTGCCGTGCTCCGCTCTGAGATCGCCGTAGGCAGCCCGGACGACGGCCTAGAGTTGGGCATCGCTGGCATAGGCGATGTCGCCAGAGAGCCCGTGACGGCTCTCGATCTTGGCAAGGCGCCGGCTGACGGTCGGATGCGTCATCGGGTCGATCCCTCTTCGAGACGTGCAAGCCGCTCGTGGATGTCCGTGACCTCGATGGCACGGACGTGGGCATCCACGGCCTTGCCGATGTCGGCAGCCTCGGACGGGGTGAGTTCGCCGGCCGCGATGGCTTGCAGAAGGGCGTGCGTGGCTTTCGGTAGGTCGGCGGTGGTGTCTATCGCCGGTAGGTCGAAGATGACGTGCCGGTCCTTCCGCACAGGCGCGAGCCGGTCCAGGCAGAGGCGCAGTGCAACTGTGTCGCCCTCGCAGGCGAGTTCGATGGCTTTACGGGTCAGGGTCTCGGCCTCGCCTTCCAGCAACGCCTCCATGGCGAGCATCGTGCGGTGCCGCGTACCCTTCGCCTTGCCGGCTGGGTTGCCGAACTGGCCGGGCTCGAACTTGCCTGCCGTGGTCATGGCCTATCCTACCACGCCATTTTCATAGACAGAACCTATGGCACCTGTTCCCTCATCGGGGTCTGCAAATGCAGGTGGAATGCAGGTCGAGGTTGTCGGATCGGGCTCGGCTCGGGGATCGAGGAATGCCGCCTTCAGCCCGGCGGCGAGGCCGTGGAGCGCTGCCGCAGCGGCCTGCTGCCGAACCTCTCGTGCGTCGTCGCGGACCTCGATGGTAACAGCGGCCGTCATGACGGCTTGGCGCGCGGCCTGGATGCCGGCGGCGAAGGCGGCTTGTTCGCGCGGGGTCATGCCGTCTTTCTCTGATCGGCGCGGGCCTTCTCAGCGACAGCGTGTAGGCGCTGAACAACGCCGGACAGCCAATCGGCCTCAGCATTAGTGAGAAGGCCGAGGCGTGCCCATTCCTTAAGACGCCTCCGCTCCTCCTTCGTCAGGATGCGACCGCCCTGTGCCTTGAGGAACGTCCAGTCGAGCATGAGGGCGTGCTGCGCGACGGTAGTCCAGGGCTCGACGCGGTCTTCCCAGAGCTTCATGCCCCAGGCTCGGGCAGGTGCTTCTGGGGCCTTACCAGCGTCGTCGCGAGCGGTCGTCGCTTGTGCTGCCTCGGCCATCATGTCGGCGAAGGTGGACAGATCGAAGGGACGGGGGCCGCTGGATGGTGCCTCAACAGCAGCGGCGAGGGCATGCCAGTCGAGGCCCGCGGCACTCAGCGTCCGACCGATCGCACGCACGGTGGCGACAACCTCGCCGTCATGCTCGCTTCCGAGCCGCGGCAGGAGCTTGGCGAGCTTCGTGGCGATGTCCGCTGGGATCACGAGCGCCACCCAGGCAACCCGCCCCATGCGGCAGCGAGGATCGCCTCGCGCTCGGTGGCCTTCTCTGGTGCTGCGGCGTGGATGCGGCTGGCCACGTAGTCGAGCGCATCGCCCCCGCCACCAGCGGTGATCAGCTCCTCGCCCTTCCGCCGGATCGCGGCGGTAAAGGCCTTGGCGGCCGGCGAGCCGACCTGATGGCGTTCGGCAGCGGTCAAAAGCGACAGGATCGCGGTTTCGGCTGCAGCGACCGTGCCGCCGATCGGCGGATCGAAGGTCTGGGTCTCGGTGTGGTCGCGAGGCGATAGCATGGCAGAGTCTCCCGGACCTATTTCTAGAAACGGGTTGTCGTAGTAGCCGGGTCCAATAATCATCGCCGAGGTGCCGGACGATCTCGGCGACGGATGATTGGCAGATCGGAGTGAGTAAGTGACGGGTCGGATTTTGGAGGACGCGGAGCTGCAGCCGCTGCTCGCGACAGTGATGAGGCCGTGGGTAGCGGCGATCGAGACTGGTACGCTGGGCATGCGTGAGGCGGTGATCTTCGCAGCTTCCAGCACGGCGGCGAGCCTGAAGCGGCGCGTCGTCGTACCACCCTGGCTCGACATGACGATCGCCGAGGCTGTGGTAGCGTCTATCGCCTTCGCAGAAGCCCTCGATAAGCGGGATGCGAGGACGCCCGAACCTCGCGCAGCGGCGCTCGCAGCACTGATGGTGGTGATCGAAAACCTGCGAACAGTCGAGCCGAGCGACGAAACGCGCGCGCTCGGGCTGGGGTGGTGAGCACGTCGCATTAAGGCGATCGGCCCTGAAGCGCGGTCTAGAGCGATAAGGGGGCACCAGTGAGGCCACAAGAATGTGTCCTCTGTCTTAAAGGCTTCGATTTCCAAAGCATCAAATGCTTGCACATCAGTGTTTCTTATCAGGCAAGTGCATCCTATCCGAGGACGGCACAGGCTAATTGATATGACGCTGACTATTTCGACGCAGGGTGCCGTTCCAGCTTTCGGCTCAATCAGGTTCCAGGATACGGCTAAGCTCTCGGTAGCGAGAGCTGAGTTTTGGAGGGGCGTTCCCGTCCTCGTCACCTCAAAGGTCCAGCTTGCACAGGGGCAGGATGCGGAGACCCGTCGCGCTGTAATTGGGTACCTGCGCGATCTGGAAGCGGTCGCACGATCAGAATGCGAGTGCCGTGAGACGGTGCAAGTGATCGCGTCAGGGCGCCGGCTGCTTGGGGACAGGACCGAGATGGCCTCAGGAAACGGCCCGTTCAGTCGGACTTGAGCCAGAACGATACTCATGACCGCCATCCCGGCAACCCGCCCCATGCCTCTGTGAGCGCCGCTTCGCGCCCAGCCTGATCTGGAGCGGCCTCGACGACCTGGCGCAACACTGCCTCCATCGCCTCGGGCCCGCCTATTGCAACGGCCTCCTGTCCCTGGCGACGGATGGCCGAGCGGTACGCTTTTAGGGCAGGTCCGACCTTTGGTCCGCTTTCCATCGCGCTCAGGATGGCGATCAGAGCGACGGCGATAGGCGCAGTCTCACGCCAGGGCGGCAGCGGCGCCCCATCGGCAGGCTCGACCTTGGAGGGCTGAAGCTGGTCGGGAGGTGGTAGTGAAGGGTTGCTTCATCAGGGTTCCTTCCGGGGAGCATTCGGTAGCAGCGACAATCGGGTCAGTAGCGGCATCAACCCCGGTCCCTGGTGGGATTTGAAAACAATCAAACAAAATCAAAGCCGCTGCACTTTCAGTTTTAGCGCCTGCCAGAGTGCAGGCTTTTTCCCCTGGGAACCGCAGTTGATTGATCCTGTGAAAAGCGTAGGAGTGTACGTGGGTGAGCTAATGTGTGGTAATATGTTGTTTGAACAGGTGCCCACCCATGACAGTAACAGACGACCAACTGGACCGCTCGAAGCGCCCTCCTCCTACGGAGCGAGAGCAACACGCCATCAAACGGGCCGCTGAACGCTACCGCGCCCGAACCGAACCTTTCGCCTACGGCAACCAAAGCGGCGAGACGAACAAGCTCGACTGGCGCGGCAAGCATGACGACGATGCGGGCCACCTCCTCACAACGATCGACACGTTCGGTACGGCCTCACCCGAGTTTGCACAGCACAACATCGGCCGTGTGGCGGCCGTCATGCGGGAGCGTGGGGAAAAACTGCCCTCCGATATGGCTTTGAACGCCGGGCTGGCCGCCGTCAGCGGGATTGGCCCCCAGAACGAGGTCGAAGCGATGTTGGCCACGCAGATGGTCGGCGTGCACGAGGTCGCGATGGAGATGCTGACCCGCACCAAGCTGGCGGACACGACCGATGCGCTGGAGCGGTACGGCGCCCTCGCGACAAAACTGTTGCGCACCTACACCGCTCAGGTCGAGGCGCTGGCCAAGCTGCGGCGCAAGGGCGAGCAGACCGTGCGGGTGGAGCACGTTCATGTCTACCCAGGCAGTCAGGCGATCGTCGGCAACGTCACCCAGGGGGGGAGGGACTCACGATGAAAACAGACACCAACCTCATGCACCCGAACGGACGTCAGGGAAACCAGCCCTTGCCGCTCCTGTCGGCGCCTCGTTGCGGGGCACGGACACGAGCCGGGAGCCCGTGCCAGTCACCAGCCGTGGAAGGGAAGAAGCGCTGCCGGATGCACGGCGGCGCCCACGGCAGCGGCGCACCGCCGGGTAAGCGCAACGGTGCCTACCGACATGGGATGCGCACGCACGAGATGATCGAACTGCGGCGTGAGATCAGCAAGCTGACCCGGATTTCGCGAGAGGCGATCACCGCTTATCGCTCCTGATCACGGACTTCGCGCATCAGCTCGCGCAGACGACGCTGCGCCCACTCACCAAGGCGGTGCCGACCGCTCTCCACGTTCGCAACGTGCGGTTGGCGACAGCCGAGCCTGGTCGCCAGAGATGCTTGAGAGAGGCCGAGCGAGCGACGCAAGGCACGGATCTGATCGCCGACGACCACGGAGGCTGGAAGATCGAGGAACAGGGCCAGCTGGAAGGAAGGAAAGGAAGAGGGAAACAACCACCCCGAGGGCATCTGTGGAACTGTAACGGCAGAAATGCTGACGCGGCAAGGCTTTGGCCGCTCAAGTACGAACTCAGCGCTGTCCTCCATGATCTCTGAGACACGGCCCTCGTAACGGCAGGGTGTCAGCATGCTGTCATGGATCGGCAGCGCGGGGATACCAGCCGCGATGCAGCGCTGGAGGGCGCGTATCGTAATCCGGCTGTCGAGGTTCATCAACGCGATGCCTTGATCAGCATGAAGGTATCGGGCGATCGGCGCGTTGCGCCGCGCGAGTGCGTGGAGGAGGCCGGCGGTTTGCGTCCTGGTGAGCGTCCAGATGGATTTCTTCGCCAAGGCTGCGATCGTCCCCTGAAGGGTCCTCGTGTTCAGAGCTACGTTAAAGGCGAGCTTGCCATGCTCGCGAGAGAACACACCGGTCTCGTAGGCATCCCCCTCCAAACGGCATCCCTCAATTGCGTAGAGCAACGAGGGGTGCAGTTGTGCGAAGTCCGGCTCCGCCACTGGTTCATCGTCGATCATGAGGCGTTGGCGCCAAGTGCGAGGCAGGTTTTGCCACCAGCCAAAGGCGCGACCGCCGAGGGCAAACGAGCCTCGGTTGAAGACGCGGTAGAGAACGGGTTCAGTCGGACGATAGTAGGCGCCATCGAGGATGAGGTGATGGCGTGATCGGACCACGCCAGAGCCTGGAAGTTCCAGCCGCAGGGACGCCAAGTTGGCGTTAATCGCTCGCAGCTCTCGCGCTATCCGCGCGGTCGCATCCGTATCGGGGTAATCGACGAGGTTTCCGTCCGTGTCCTTGAGACGGACCAGTCCCAACAGCTCCTGG
Organism: Methylobacterium sp. WL116; assembly: GCF_008039455.1. Taxonomy (NCBI): domain Bacteria; kingdom Pseudomonadati; phylum Pseudomonadota; class Alphaproteobacteria; order Hyphomicrobiales; family Methylobacteriaceae; genus Methylobacterium; species Methylobacterium sp. WL116. The sequence continues at coordinate 4,318 of NZ_VRUV01000018.1, read as the reverse complement.
CGAAACTCAACGTCGACGCATGCTTCCACCAAATTTGGTGCGGCCTTAAAGCGTGACTGCCAGCCCAGCTGGCCGGGTGATGCCCGTTCCTCCTCGATCAGTCCTTGTCGTAGCAGATCCTCGACAGCCGACAGCACGTTTGTGTAGGTGAAGGCTCCACCATTGTAGCGTCGTCGGCCAGCGTAGAACGCCTTGCGGCGCGAATAAGAAACGTAGCGACCTTCCTCGTGGGCAAGCACAGCTTCCGCGATAATACGCTGGCATGCAGTCTCATGCCTTAAATTCCGCGCTGGCGGGAGCACCACCGACTGGATCCGTTCGTCGATCCGCGGACGCCAAAGGAAGGTGAGGGGACGATCGCGTTCGGTAGGGGTCCCGGTGTATGGTTCGATCGGCCACGACCACTCATCCGTCTGCGCCATTGACCGATCTCAGAGAGCGTATGCGGTTTGTGCTCCTAGCTTAGTCCGGTCTTTCGTTCACGTCTTGTTCTATATGGCGGCCTGTGGATATCTCTGGGCCATTCCTATGCCTCCGATCGTGCAGGCAGCAATCGCACGCGGCTTCAGCCCTAACGTCCGTGCACCATCTCGACGCCAGTAAGCTCTTACAAAAAAGGATAAATCCCTCGAAACAGATCTCTCATTGCCCGCCTACGGAACAGCGTCCGGCAGCGCCGATGGTGGTGCTCTGGCCAGTCGTGGTTGATGTGGCAGCGCTGGCAGAATGCCGTCAGATTGGAGTCGGCGTTGTTACCGGTATCGTGGTCCCAATGGGCTGATTTGATGTCGTGCCGATCCATCGTCGGATGCCCTTGCTTACTGCCCGCACGCCCGTCGTCGGTCGCGTCCGGCTGGCAGGCTGGCAGGCTGGCAGGCGTGTGCGTGTAGCGGATCGCAGCGCAATGCTGGCCGAGGGTTGATGCCGACCGCCCGGCTTCTGCCTCGTGAATAAGTAAGCCCGCCACTGCCTCGGGCGTCGCCGACAGGGATCTGAGCATGCGTGGGCACAGATGCAGCCCAACGCAGCAGATAGCCTCGTTAACTTATTTACAGTTAAGACAACATTCACTTGACATATGAATTATACACGATCTGTGTGCAACATGTCATATCCACATCTTATTCATACGCAGACGTAAGGACTTATGTCCGCGACAGCATGCAACGCATAGCTCAACATACTGCTATGCATGAAATTGTATTGCTGTTGCACATATAGAACAAACGAAGTTCCATAACTGTCGTTTTGCATTCCATACTGTGCGTTATGCGAATAAGACTGATAATCTCGAGATTGCTTAACTTAGTTCTCGGTTTGAGTCTGGTTTTCAACTGCGATGGAGTTGACAGGAGCAAAAAAGGTTCACGCCAGGGCGCGGGACCGACATTTCGTGAATACGCACTGCGCGCCAAGCACCGTCCTATGCTCTCTCATGCCGGAGGCTGCATCCTGCTCTGGCCTCTCATCAGCTTTCGATAGGCTTAGGACGTGAGCTTTTGTCCCACACATACCCATCAGGCTCAGGGTGTGGGCTTTTGTCCCACACAGCCCCGTAGTGCTGGCGCTTGATGACAAGATCGAGTGGCCCTCGCGTCGGCGCATCCAGGCCCGAGGGATCCACCATGATCCGATGCGCTCGTCCGACGCTCACTTTGTTATCCGATGAGTTCGACCAGCTACTCGGCCGCGGTCGACAGCGTTGAAAGCCGGCACTGGGACTCCGCCGGAACCGACCCACGATACCAAAGCCGAAACGCCGAAGCACGCTGGACGGCCACGGAAGATCAATGAGCTGTTTGAGAGATCAGGGGCGCGCGTAGTGCCCTCGAAACAGGTCGCCCATGGCTCTGCGTCGGAAAAGCGTCCGCCAACGGCGGCGCTGATGTTCCAGCCGGTCATGGTTCATGTGGCAGCGCTGGCAGAAGGCCGCGAGGTTCGCGTCGGCGTTGTTGGCAGTGTCGTGATCCCGATGGGCGGTGGCCAGCACCACCCGGGTCGAGCGGATGGCGCCGAGATCCTCGATCGTCGGCAGAGCTCGGAGCGTCCGTCCCTGCCCGTCACGCCAAGCGCCGACCGCGGCATCCCACCATCGTCCATCGCTGAGGCAGTAGACCGTCCGTCCATTCGGCCGGCCGCAGGTCTCACACACCCCGCCCGCGCGTTGGAAGCGAACCGTCGCTGACAGCTGCGTCCAGTCGATCGGGTAGAAGTAGCGGTGCTCACGCCGGATCGGCATCGGCGTCAGCTGGTCTTGCTGGCAACCGTAGCCTGACTGCCGGCGCGGGCCTGGGGGAAGTAGCTGTAGAAGGTGTCCCGGCTAATCCCAAGACGCTTGGCGATCGCCGCGATCGAGATGGTACCAGTCTGGAGTAGGGCGCGGCCGACCTCGATGTCGGCCTCAGTCAGCTTCTTCGGGCGTCCGCCCTTCCGGCCGCGAGCCAATGCCGCTTTCAGCCCCTCCATCGTGCGCTCACGGTTGAGGTCGAGGAAGTACTCCGCCATGGCCCCGTGCATCTGCAGGGCGAAGCGGCCATGGGCGGTGTCGCTGTCGAACTGCTCGGTCAGCGAGCGGAAGTGGATCTCCTTCAGGCGCAAGCTGTCGATGGTGCGCATCATCTCGACAAGCGATCGGCCCAGGCGATCGAGCTTCCAAACCACCAGCACGTCAGTGGGTCGCAGGTAGGCGAGCGCCGCCTCGAACTCCGGGCGCTTGGTCCCGGCCTTGCCCGACTTCTTCTCCTCGAACAGCTTCTCGCAGCCGGCCTTGGTCAGCGCGTCACGCTGGAAGTCGAGGTTCTGGTCGAGGGTGGAGACGCGGGCATATCCGACGAGCATGTCGGGATAGTGATTCAACAGCGTTTAATCCGCAATAGAAAACCAGTCATATTTTCCCGACAGAAACGGAGCTGTTTCAGGTAGCAGAGCGATGGCCATCGGTTTCAGTCGGGAAAACGGTCGGATATCGGACATACGAACTGGTAGGACAAACGTCCGTGTTGGGTGGAAAGCGGAAGGGCAGCTCTTGGAAACGCTGGCACGGAGAGCTAACCCATCCGCCATTCGCTTCAATCCCGGTTGAACTTCGGCACCAGTAGCGCTGAGGCCCAATCTATGAAGGCGCGGGTGCGCGATGAGGAATGACGGCCCGCCGGATAGAGGACGTAGACCGGGCTCGGCTCCGGCGGCGTGTCAGCCATGACCTCCACCAGGGCGCCGGTTGCCAGCTCATGGGCGACCCGACAACGCTCACCGCGTGGGGCGCGTCCGTAGCGGCGGACCATACTGTGTTGGCCGCGGTTTCGTCGAAGTGTGTGCATCGACGCTGTTGGCGGTTCTTCGGCATTGCGAGCACGCGGGCGGTGGTTGCGAACTTCCGCAGTCTACACCACGGGGAGAGGCTTCCTGTGGGGAGGATCGCGCGTGTGCAGGTACCAGGATCGGTTCAGCTACGGCGTCCGAACTAAGAACTACTACTACCATCAATAAGCATTTTTTCCGATAACGCCGGTCGTCTGAGATGCAAGCAGAGCCCCGACCCCATCATTCAAAAGCATTTGCATGGCGTGCACGTGCCAAAACGACGCGCAACCACAATCATAGGCTCTTTGGGGCGGTTGGACACTTGCATTTTTATGCTGAAGCGAAGATAACACTAATACAACTAAACCGATAAAAATAATTAAGTATCAAAAATTATAAGACACTGGTGACTTTGTGCTTATAATTATCGGTTGTACGGAGCTGATGATCTTCAGCATAGTCTAACCGTCCCAAGGCGTGCCTCGCGTAGTCAGTACGCCGGCATGCCATCGCTGCGGCCTATGCGAAGGCATTCCACATACGACAATTCCAAAGGTCACAATCATGCGCAATGCAATAATGGCCGCGACTCTGGTCCATGGAGGGCTGATCTATCCAGCTCTCGCGAACGACGATCTGATGAAGCATTTGGCGAACCCGGCCGAGCAGGTGCTGCAGACGGTCGATTACGCCAACACGCGCTATTCGAAGCTCGACCAGATCAACGCGGGCAACGTCAAGAACCTCCAGGTGGCCTGGACCTTCTCGACGGGCGTGCTGCGCGGCCACGAGGGCTCGCCGCTCGTCGTCGGCAACATGATGTACGTCCACACGCCGTTCCCAAACATCGTCTACGCGCTCGACCTCGATCACGACGCCGTCATCGCCTGGAAGTACGAGCCCAAGCAGGACCCGTCGGTGATCCCGGTGATGTGCTGCGACACGGTCAACCGCGGCCTGGCCTACTCGGACAACGCGATCATCCTGCACCAGGCCGACACCACGGTGGTGTCGC
>NZ_VRUV01000189.1:0-8007 GCF_008039455.1 Methylobacterium sp. WL116 | reverse complement strand
CGCGCCCGTGCGCAACCGCCAGAAAATGCCGTTCAGCACCCGCCGGTCGTCCACCCGATCCTTGCCGCGCACATCCGTCGGCAGAACCGGCTCGATCGCCGCCCACTCCGCATCCGTCAGGTCAAACCGCGCCATTCACAATCCTCCATGCCGGAGGATCAACGATCAGGGCGAGCGACCGTGCCAGCCGTTATGAGTTCGCGACCTAGCGTTTCGATGACGTAGGCACGGAAGCGTTCGCCGTTCGTGGCCCCGTCGAGAAGCGCGATCGCGATCAGACCGCTGGAGCGCAGGACAGCCGTGACAGTGGCGGTCTTCCAATGTCCGAACGGCACAGCGATCCGGCAACGCTCACCGTGCGGGGCGCGTCCGTAGCGCCGAACCATGCTGGTGTTGGCCGCGGTCTCGTCCAAGAACACGAGGGCGTCCGTGTCGAGATCAAGTTGCCCCTCGAACCACCCCGCGCGGGCGGCCTTCACGTCCTCCCGATCCTGCTCGATCGCGTGGCCGGTGTTTTTTCCGTGATGCCGTGACGCTTGAAGAAGCGTGACAGGCTGCTCACCCCGACCCGCAGGCGCCGCTCCGCCAGCATCTCTTGTAGCTCCGTCAGGAAGATCTCGGGATTGGCCTCGTCGGTCGACACGATCAGGTCGGCCTGTGCTTCGATCGTCTGCGAGCGCTGATCCCCACCCATCGGTTTAGGTGCGATCCGCCCCTCTTGCGCGGATCTGTCGTACCAGTGGATCGCGCTGGTCGCGTTTACGCCGAACCGCTTGGTCGCCTGATGGTGCGATGTGCCTTCCTCGACGGCGGCCACCACACGCTCGCGCAGATCGACGGATAGAGCCGATGGCATGCGGCTCTCTTGCGAAAGCCGCACAGGAAATCATATCAAACCCTGACCGGTAAACCCTACTGATTCAGCCCAGTCGGATGCCGCTCTATAGCAACATCCGAATAGATTGAATCACTGGGGATTATCCGTCGCGGTTTAATATGATTTCCTGTGCGGCTTTCGCAAGAAAACCGCATGCTATATACTCGATCTGTTGATATACTCGAGAGTGTGGTGGCCGCCGTCGAGGAAGGCACGTCGCGCCGCCAGATGTCCGTTCGTCTTCTGACCTCGCTTCAAATTGTATTCCTTTTGTTCTGGCTGATGCTCACAATCAGCCAGAACGAAAGCCAGCCCGTCAGGTCGCCACTTCAGGGGAAGAATTGAGATCAGCCAAGAAACCCACCATAAATTTGTGGATATTTTCGAACTCAGTACTAGATACGCTTATAACTGTGCGAAAAATGCTTAACTTAAGCCGATCATTTAAACCAATCTAGTATGAGCCCATTAAGAGATGCTAATTTATAATAATCCGAGGAATATTCCCGCAAAACGTGACGTTTCAGTTGCGCAGCATATTTACACGCTGGACCTTCTAAGAATCTTTGCTGCAATTTTGGTACTATTAAATCATTTTGCCGAACTAAAGTTATCAAGTTCTTATTATTTTGATAGCATAAGTACTGCGTATAATTTTTTAAGTATATTTGATGGTATCGGCAGCGTCGGAGTTGAGATTTTTTTTGTAATTTCGGGTTTTGTTATAACTGGTAGCGCTGAACGCGGTTATGGAAAATCATTTGCATTCAAGTTTGCTCTATCAAGATGTAAAAGGCTATTGCCTGTACTATGGATTTCAGGTCTGGTAAGTCTATTGGTTCGTTCGATTGATAACGGTTTTGGAATTGATCTACTAATACAATATGTTAGATTCGCAGTACTGTTCCCGTCAGGTCCTTATATTGATGGCGTAGTGTGGTCACTTGTAGTAGAATCTGTATTCTACATAGTAATCGGTTTCACGATCCTATCACGCCATCCGCAAAGGTTCTCAAGACTCGCTATTATTCTAGCGGGAATGAGCTTATTTTATAATATAATATTCATAATTATATATTTAAGTGTAGACCCATACCATTCTATAGCGTTTGCAATAATTAATAACTTTGCGTTCAAAGTTGTATTATTAAAATATGGAATATTTTTTGCGCTTGGCATGTTTATTCGATCAAGTTTTAAAAAATTGAATTTTTATGTAAAATTAACACTGGTCCCAAGCATTTTCTTGCTTTGCTTAACTGAAATATTTATTTCATCTTGGAACATTTCCTCGTTCTACGCAACTATAAAGTGTAGCATATGGGTTGCTGGAGTTGTTTGGTTGTTCATTGTAGTAAAATATGACCTGCCTAATTTTTTAAGTAATAGACGGGTAAAAACTTTTGTTAGATGGCTTGGACTTATAAGCTACCCCCTTTATCTTAATCATTATATTCTTGGTAGGTTTCTAACCGAAAAGCTCGAATCTTTGGACAGTGTTCTGCGATTTGTCGTCGTATTTTTCTTCATCGTATGCCTAAGTCATATTATCGAGTTGCTTGCAACGAAAATAATCTCGATCGAATTTCGGAGCAAAATCGATGTTGTCGATAAAGCTATAAATTAATATAATATTAACGCTATGCGTACCAGTATCAGTTAATAGTAGTATTTTAAATCGTTTATTGAAAAATCATCGAAAATATACGCCTTTTACGAAAAAGGTTGGAATTAAGATCACCAAGCATCTGAGACGCTACGGCTGGATCGTGGGACGCACTTTGGCATGGATAACTCACTTCGGCCGCTTTACTACCGTTAAGAGCGCCTAACGAAACCGGAGGTTGGCGCGTTGGTAGGGCATAGCGAAGCTCCTGGTTCCCGACGATCTTTGAGAGGTGATCGCGCCACGGCTGCCACCGACACAGGAGCGTCCGAAAGGCGTGCGGCAGACCGCCAAGCTCAATCTCATCGATCCGCGGGCCTGGCTCGCCGATGTGATCAGGCGCCTGCCCAACCATCCCGCCCGACGTATCGACGAACTCCTGTCTTGGAACTGGATCTAGCCCCAGCAGATCGCAGCCTGATACCCCGTCGGAAACACGACCGCGCCCTTCACCCTAGGTGCACGATAAGCGTTTGCTGGATCGACCAGCTTACCTCAGAATGCTCAGTCGACCAGGGGATAGCACTGGCGTGTTGACAGGCTGAAGGCGATGACTGGCTTGTGCAGCGCGGCCGCATTATACCCCGTTTAGGCTTTGTGCGTCTACCAAGCTCGGTAGCATGGTGATTTAAGATGAGAACACGACCGCACATCAACTGTCTTGCAATTTTAAGAGTAGCAACTCTAAGTTTCATAGTATGTGCGATAGGAAGTATTGAGGTACAAGCCCAAAGTGGATCACTCGCTATTTGTCACTACAAAAAAGTTTGGGGAGATGACTTTAACGAATTGAGCGTCTCCAATTCAAATAATGAACGAACTCGTTGGTCGGCGCATACGCCCTGGAGTGGTGACTTTGGAGACGCAAAGTTTATAGACCCTATCGATATTTATGCGGACCCTGAAAAGAATGAGCCGTTTATTGTAAAAGATGGAGTACTTACGATCCGAGCTAAGAAGCATCAAAGCGGTCAGTGGACGTCGGGACTGCTATCATCGGCTGATCCTACAACTGCAGGCTTCGCACTCCAGTATGGGTACTTCGAAGCACGAATGAAGCTTCCGCCAGGCCCCGGGGTCTGGCCTGCCTTCTGGCTAGCAGCTAACAGCCCTAAAGGAGACAAGTCGCCGTCTGTCGAGATTGACATCATCGAGTATTATGGTCAGTTCCCAGACAGTTTTCATTCGGTTTGGCATGTTTGGAACAATGTAGATTCAAATAAAAACCAGGGCGGGGAAATCATCACTAAGGTACCGAGTGGATCTTTAAGTGATAGTTTTCATACATATGGAACGGAAGTCACGAAAGAGTGGATCGTGTTCTACTTGGATCGCCACGAAATTGGGCGAAAACCTACTCCACCGGAACACACGAAGCCCTTGATGTTGCTGGTCAATCTTGCTCTTGGTTCCGGTTGGCCCATCGACAAGACGCCAAGCCCGTCAGATTTGCTGGTGGATTATGTTTATGCTTATTCTCCCGATGAGGCGCAACGCGACGCGATCTGTAAGAACTGAAATCGAATCTTTTCCACACGACAGATTAATGTGTTACGATGCCTTTCTTCATCAGTTCCTTTGTTCGTGAACCTGTGTGAGGAACGATGCGGCCGGCGCCGGGGTTGCCTTGCGACGATTCGGTGGTCAACGGGGGATAGTTGAAAGATCTAATCTTGTTAAATAACACAAGGTGTACAGCTAAGATCCGGCTCGCACCGCTTTCTTTGTCTGGAGCACAATAGATCACGTCATTGGCGATATGGAAAAACAGTTATTTAGTGCAAGTCAGAAACGGTTAAGATTTTATCTTTGAATTAATCTTAGCTTATTTGCCTTCCTAAATGTTGTTATAATACAGCTTAATTTATGTTCCGCTCACGGCCTTCAAGCGTCGTGACTTTCGACAAGGCTAGTGATATGCCCATCGTTTCAGATGTCGAGACGATTGCCGTTGAGCAGGACCCAGCGGAGCATCAGCGTCGACCAAAGGTCTTTGTTCATCTTGCCCAGAATAAGGATGCGGTGGCTTGGCGCTCGGCCAAGGTTGCTGGCTCACTGGTTGGGCGGAACGACGAGACTCCGTACGGCTACGGCCGGGCCAGCACCATGGGCTGCGACATCTCTTTTTCCCGCTCGCAGCACGAAACGGTGCTCAGGAAGATCGAGCGCTTCGTCTGGCGCGCTGTCCTCGGCTTCGATCTCGCCCATTCCAAACGCCAGCGCGCCGCAATGATGGCGAGCGACATTGTTTGGACTCACACGGAATCTCAGTTCTTGGCTGTTGCCGCTGTGATCGGTTCGCATCCCGACAGGCCGCGCATCGTCGGCCAAGCAGTGTGGCTCTTTGATCGCTGGCCACACCTGCCGTTCTTTCAACGCTGGCTGTTCAGACGCTTGATGCGCCACATCGATGTGCTGACGACCCTTTCTCCGCTCAACGCCGAAGTGGCCCGCAAGCTGTTCCCCGCCACGCGGGTTGAGGTCGTTTCCTTCGGCATCCCGTCCGAAACTATGATCAAACCGCAACTACGAGCTGGGCCCCCTAGGGTGGTGGCGGTCGGCAATGATCGTCACCGGGACTGGTCGGTCTTGGTCGAGGCCGTTGCGAAGGTCGAGGGCGCCTACCTAGACATTTTATCGGGCAGCGCCCCGCAATCCCTGGTCGGCCGCCATTGCAACATGCGAATCTACGCTGCGAAGACCAATACCGAACTCGAGGCCGCCTATGCCAATGCAAGCGTCGCCGTGATCCCACTGCTTGAGAACCTTCATGCCAGTGGCGCAACCGTCATACAAGAAGCTGTGCTTTCCGGTGTGCCTGTGATCGCCAGCGACACCGGCGGCCTGCGCAATTACTTCACCGATGACGAGGTTACTTACGTTCCAGTTGGGGATGCCGCGGCGATGGCAGCAGCGATTATTGCTCTGACATCGGATCCGCAGGCTGCCAACGCCCAGGCCGAACGTGCGCAGCGGGCGATGCTACAGCGCGGCATGGGCGCTGAAGATTACATTCGCCGCCATGTCGCGCTGACGAAGGAGCTTCTCGTTGAAAGATCGTCCTGATGACAGCTCCGACCCTGTCGACAAAAACCCCACATGCATGGTGCCCCATACGTCGCGGGCAGGCATTTCAGCGACTCCTGCTTAGCCGCTGCGGTCCCGAGTGCTGCCTCGACGTAGTAAGCCAGCCCCTTCGTCTGGACCGAGACCACCGTCAAAATCGTTGCTACCGTCAGTCAATCCCTTGAACCATTCATCTTAGCGTCCGGACCCATAACGGTGGCGCGGACGGCGTAGGTACGATTCACGACTCCCACGGGAGGGGCCGATGGATCAGTTCTGGCTGACGGACGAGCAGTTTGCGCGGATCGCACCGCACCTGCCTACCGACACGCGGGGCAAGGAGCGTGTCGACGACCGATTCGGCCGCCGCCTGAATACCCTGCGCGGCCTCACCCCCTACGAGGCCATCTGTAAAGCATGGTCCGCCGAGCCCGGTCGCTTCAGGTCAAACTCGCTCCACCAAATCCCGGGACCAAACATCTAGCAGAACCGGTATCGCCGTCGGGTAGGCGTCCTGCCTCATGCCATGGGAATAGAGCGCGACGGTGCGTAGGGCTTCGAGATGGCGTCCGCGGACGTGGGCGTGAGGCCCGGTTGGCATATGACCGAGCTTGAGCGCAACGTGGCGTCCGCAAATCACGGTTTGCGGCGTGTAGAAAATGCGACGCCATGCGGAGCGCCGATCCGACCGGCAGATGACCGCCGTCGCCGGCGTCACGCAATCGGATGCTTGCGTGACAAACTGAGGCTTAACAGGAACCTGCCATTGGGAGAAACATTCATTCTCCTTCACTAAGTCCGTTACTCAAACGTGCAGCAAACGGTCCGTCGCAATGTGGACGGTGAAGGCATGACCTCAGCAACATATCGCACGGCCGGATATAGCAACGTTATTACATTGGCTCAATCTTATGCCGACTAGCGTCCGGACTCATAACCAGTAGCTGACGGTCGCGACGAGGCAGATGGCGGCGAGGCCGTTGACCGCCGAGCGGTCGTAGCGCGTAGCGATGCGGCGGAAGTCTTTCAGGCGACCAAACATCCGCTCGATGGCGTTGCGTCCTCGATAAAGCACGGGCGAGAAGCACGGCTTCCAGCATCGGTTGACCTTGGGCGGGATGTTGAGCGCGGCTCCGGCCGCCTCGATCTGCCGGCGGATGGCATCGCTGTCGTAGCCCTTGTCGGCCAGCACGACGCGGCAGGCGGGCAGGCGTTCGAGCAGCAGCGCGCCGGCCTTGCAGTCGGCGACCTGCCCACCGGTCAGCAGGAAGGCGAGCGGGCGGCAGGCACGGTCGGTCAGGGCGTGGATCTTGGTCGTGCGCCCGCCGCGCGAGCGGCCGATGGCCTGACTTTGCTCCCCCCTTTACCGCCGGCGGCGCAGCGGTGGGCCTTCACGGCGGTGGAGTCGATCAGAACCTGGGAGGGCGGCCCACCGGCCTGGGCCAGGGTCTCGAACAGCCCGACCCAGACCCCCTTTGCCGCCCAGCGCACGAAGCGGTTGTAGAGCGTCTTCTTCGGCCCGTAGACGTCCCGCGGCGCATCTGTCCAGCGCCCGCCGGACTTCAACACGTGGATGATCCCGCTGATCACGCGCCGGTCGTCTACGGGCTCCTTGCCCCGAGTGTCTGTGGGCAGGTGCGGTGCGATCCGCGCAAACTGCTCGTCCGTCAGCCAGAACTGATCCATCAGCCCCTCCCGTGGAAGCCGTGAATCACACCTACGCCATCCGCGCCACCGTTATGGGTCCGGACGCTAAGACCCAATTTTGTACACGGATGCAATCTCGACGTCCTACTTGCTGGCGCGCTCAGGCCCTAAACGAGGTAGGAATTAAATCGCCCTCATAAGAGACCATAATCATGCACGGTAACGATCTGCGCCCCGGCACCCATCAGCGCGATCTTGCTGCCGGAGACATCGGTGCCGTTGTAGGTGGCACTGTCGACGTAGAGGTTGCGGTCGGCGCTGGGCGTGTAGGGGGTGGCATAATCATCGTTGAGGAAGTTGATGCTGACTTGGTGGTTGCCTGAGGCCCAATCGCCACTGACTGTGACCGTATCAGACTGACCAGCGGCGTGAGAGGCATGGGCGGTCAGGGTGCCGCCGACCTGCTTGCCATCGACCGAGACGGTGTACTGCGCGTCGCCGTTGTAGGCGTCCTCGCTGATCTTCAGCACCAGTGTGTCCGAGCCAGAGCCGATGCTCGTTACGGTGGGCGTCGAAGCTGATGCGGCCGGCGTCGCGGTTGATGGGGTCGGCACCGCCGTGGTGTCATGCACGGTAACGATCTGCGCCCCGGCACTCATCAGCGCGATCTTGCTGCCGGAGACATCGGTGCCGTTGTAGGTGGCACTGTCGACGTAGAGGTTGCGGTCGGCGCTGGGCGTGTAGGGGGTGG
>NZ_VRUV01000188.1:0-8016 GCF_008039455.1 Methylobacterium sp. WL116 | reverse complement strand
GCGGCGTGCACCAGGCCACCGCGCCGGCCGCGTCCACGGCGAACAGCGTGCGGCCCGCGGTGTCGAGGGCCGCACGCGCGCTCTGGGCGGCGCGGGCGCTCGCCAGGTGGACGCGGATGCGGGCGAGGATCTCGTCCGGCGCGATCGGCTTGGTCACGTAGTCGACGCCGCCGGCGCCCAGCCCCTTCACGATGTGCTCGGTCTCGGTGAGCCCGGTCATGAAGATCACCGGCACGTGCGCGACCTGCGGCTTCGCCTTGAGGCGGCGGCAGGTCTCGAACCCGTCCATGCCCGGCATCATCGCGTCGAGCAGGATCACGTCGGGGGTGATCTCGTCGACCAGCGCCAGGGCGAGGTCGCCCGCCACCGCCACGAGCACGGTGGCCCCGGAGCGCTCGATCGCCTCGGTGAGGAAGCTCAGGGTGTCGGGGGAATCGTCGACGACGAGGACGATGTCGCGCTGCGGCTCAGGCATCCGAGGCGAGGCCTTCCCGATCCACCGTCCGCTCCACGGCCTGCTCGGACATCTCCTGGAGGATGCGCAGGTAGCGCCGCATGTCGAAATCCGCCACGAGGCCGCGCATCTCCGCCACGAAGGCGCCCGGCACGCGCGCATCCTGCGCCATCTCGGCGAGCTTGGCCTCGATGCCGCGGATGTGACCGATTCGGCCGAGGCGCAGCAGGTCGCCGACCTGCTCCGGCGACGGCTCGGCGGTCGCCTCCGGCGGCGGCGTGCCCGGGGCCGGCGGCGGCTCGGGCTCGGGTTCCTGCGTGCCCATCCATTCCAGGCCGAGCAGCTGCGTGATCCGCTCGAGGAAGTCGCGCAGGTCGAAGGGCTTCGCGATGATCGCGTCGTGCGGGGCGTCGTCGCCGCGGATCGGGCTGATCTCGTGGACGTTGGCCGACATCATCGCGATCCGCCCGGAAAACCCGGTCTCGCGCAGCCGCTTGGCGACCGCCCAGCCCGAGAGCCCCGGCATCGCGATGTCGAGGAGCAGCAGGTCGGGCCGATCCGCCTGCGCCGCGGCGAGGCATGCCGCCCCGTCGGCGGCCTCGATCACGACGAGGCCTTCCGGCTCGAGGATCTCGCGCATCAGCGCGCGGTGGCCGGCATCGTCGTCGGCGACCAGCACCGTCCGCCGGGCGCCGCCGTAGGCCCGGGCCGGGACGGCCAGCGGAAGCGGCGTCGGCGCGGGGCGCGAGACCGAGGCCAGCATCAGGCGGAAGCGGAAGGCGGTGCCGCGGCCGAGCTCGCTCGTCACCGAGATCTCGCCGCCCATCACCTGCGCCAGCAGGTTGGCGATGGTGAGCCCGAGCCCGGTCCCCGGCGTGCCGGCGGCGGCCGGCGTCGCGCCGCGCTCGAACGGCTCGAAGATCCGCTCGAGGTCGGCCTCGGGGATGCCGGGCCCGGTGTCGCGGATCGTGAACACCGCCACCTGGCTGCGGTAGCTGAGGTCGAGCGCGACGTGGCCGCTCTGCGTGAACTTGATCGCGTTCGAGAGCAGGTTGAGCAGCACCTGCCGCAGGCGCTTCTCGTCGGTGGCGACCACCGCGGGCAGGATCTCGGGCCGGGTGAAGCGGAAGTCGAGGCCCGCGGCCTGCGCCTGCAGCCGCACCATGTCGACGATCTGGTCGAGCACGTCGGCGATGCGGATCTCGTCGCGGTGGATCTGCAGGCGGCCCGCCTCCATCCGCGAGATGTCGAGGAGGCCGTCGATCAGGCCCGACAAGTGCTGCGCGCTGCGCCGGATCACCCGGATGCCGTTCTGGCGCGCGGGCGGGATCGCGACGTCGCCTTCGAGCAGCTGCGCGTAGCCGAGCACCGCGCTGAGCGGCGTGCGCAGCTCGTGGCTGATGCCGACGACGTAGCGGCTCTTGGCGAGGTTGGCGGCTTCCGCCGTCTCCTTGGCCGCCTGGAGCTTGGCGTCGGTGACCTTGTGCGCCTCGATCTCGGCCTCGAGCAGCGCGGTCTGGCGCCGGGTCTCGGCCTGCGCGACGCGGCGGCTCTCGTGGGCCAGCACGAACAGCCAGGCGACGACGCCGAGGATGACGATCAGGATGAAGAACACGCTGGTCAGCGCCGCCCGCAACGCCGCGCGGTGCTCGGGATGCTCCAGCGTCGCCCCGGCATGGACGATGCCGAGGATCAGGCCGACCACGGCGATTAGCGTCAGCATCAGGGCGAGGTAGCGCCCGAGCGGCGCGCCGATCCAGGCCGCGGTGCGTGCCGGCACGATCCGGCCGAGCGCGCCTTGCGCCTGCGCCTCCAGCTTGCCGTGCGGCTTGCACAGGTCTCCGCAGCGGGCGTCGAGCGAGCAGCACAGCGAGCAGATCGGCCCGTCATAGGCCGGGCAATGGGCCATGTCCTCGCCCTCGAACGGCAGCTCGCAGACCCGGCAGGCGATCTCGCAGTCCCCCCAGTCGGCCTTCGGCGTCCGGGCGAGGTAGTAGCGCCCGCCCGTCCCCCAGGCGATCAGCGGCGCCGCCGCGAACGCGACGCCGAGCGCCAGCAGCGGCGCGAACGGTTGCAGGGCGTGCCCGAGCAGGCCGGCATGGGCGAGGTAGCCGGCGAGCAGCGCCAGCGTCATCGCCCCGGTGCCCACCGGGTTGACGGCGTAGAGGTGCGCGCGCTTGAACTCGATGCCGGGCGGCGACAGGCCGAGCGGCTTGTTGACCGCGAGATCCGACGCCAGCGCCCCGACCCAGGCCGAGACCACGACCGCGTAGAGCGGCAGCGTGCTGGCGATGGTCTTGTCGATGCCGAGCTCCATCAAGAGCAGCGCGATGGCGACGTTGAACACCAGCCACACGACGCGGCCGGGATGGCTGTGGGTGAGCCGCGAGAAGAAGTTCGACCACGCGATCGAGCCCGCATAGGCGTTGGTCAGGTTGATCTTGAGCTGCGAGACCACGACGAAGCCGGTCATCAGGAGCAGCGCGGCCTCCCGCGAGGGCGTGACGTAGCCGAAGGCGACCGCGTACATCCGCGTCGGGTCGGCGGCGTTCTCCGGCGCGACGCCGTGCGCCATCGCCAGCACCGCGAGGAAGGCGCCGAGCAGGATCTTGAGCATCCCCGGCACGATCCAGCCGGCGCCGGCCGCCAGCACCGCCGCCCACCAGCGCCGGTCGATCCGCCCCGCCTGCCGCCCCTTCGCCTCCGGCACGAAGCGCAGGAAGTCGACCTGCTCGCCGACCTGCGCCAGCAGCGCCAGCAGCACGCCGACGGCGAGGCCGAAGCGGGCCGCGTCGAGCCCGGTGCCCGCGCCCGGGGCGAGGCCGGGGAAGGCGAGCAGCGCCGCGAGCGGCGCGTCGCCCTTCCAGGCGATGCAGGCCAGCGGCAGCAGGTTGAGGCCGATCCACAAGGGTTGGGTCCCGATCTGGAACCGGCTGATCAGGCGGATGCCGTAGACGACGAGCGGGATCACGATCGCGGCGCAGGCGAGATAGCCGATCCACAGCGGCAGGCCGAAGCAGAGCTGCAGCGCCAAGGCCATGATCGCGGCTTCGATGGCGAAGAACAGGAACGTGAAGCTCGCATAGATCAGCGAGGTCACGGTCGAGCCGAGATAGCCGAAGCCGGCCCCGCGGGTGAGCAGGTCCATGTCGACGCCGTAGCGGGCGGCGTAGATCGTGATCGGCGCGGCGGTGGCGAAGATCAGCACGCCGACGACGAGGACGGCGGCCAGCGTGTTGGGGAAGCCGGTGGCCAGGACCAGCGTGCCGCCGATAGCCTCCAGCGCCAGGAACGAGAGCGAGCCGAGCGCCGTCTGCGCCACCTGGAACGCGGACCAGCGCCGCGCCTTCTTGGCGGTGAAGCGCAGCGCGTAATCCTCCAGCGTCTCGTCGGCGACGAGGCGGTTGTAGTCCCGGCGGATCGGGATGATGTGCTGGCGCCCGCTCATGGCGTGGTGGTCGGTCCCGAATCGTCCCCGGACGGCGTGGCCCGCGGACCGTGCGGCATCGATAGGCCGGATCGGCGCGGGATACGCAAAAATCGTGCGCCGCCCGCGCGGTTCGCGGGGGGCCGACAGCATTGAATTCGCGGGGCCGCGACGGCATATCGCCACCGCATCCGCGCCCCGGGTCCTGCGGGATCGGGCGCCGCGCGGACCTGTCCTGATGCGCTGCCCGACGACGAACCGACGTCCACTTCGTCCGGCGGCGCCTTGTGAAGTGGAGCGACGAACGTGAGCGAGACGGTGGAGCGGCACGAATTCGGTGCCGAAGTCGGGCGGCTGCTGGATCTCGTGGTCCACGCCCTCTATTCCGACCGCGAGATCTTCCTGCGGGAGCTGGTGGCCAACGCCGCCGACGCGATGGACCGCCGCCGGTTCGAGGCGCTGACCTCGGCGGCGAGCGCGCTGCCCGCCGACGCGAAGGTGCGGATCACCCCCGACAAGCCGGCGCGCACGCTGACGGTCTCGGATGCCGGCATCGGCATGAGCAAGGAGGACCTCGCCTCCAACCTCGGCACCATCGCGCGCTCGGGCACGCGGGCCTT
The DNA here is from genome assembly GCF_008039455.1 of Methylobacterium sp. WL116. Taxonomy (NCBI): domain Bacteria; kingdom Pseudomonadati; phylum Pseudomonadota; class Alphaproteobacteria; order Hyphomicrobiales; family Methylobacteriaceae; genus Methylobacterium; species Methylobacterium sp. WL116. The sequence continues at coordinate 3,515 of NZ_VRUV01000188.1, read as the reverse complement.
CTCGCAGACGCTGGCGGAGGCCAAGCCCGACGAGAAGCCGAGCCTGATCGGCCAGTTCGGCGTCGGCTTCTACTCGGCCTTCATGGTCGCCGACCGGGTCACCGTCACCTCGCGCCGCGCGGGCACCGACGAGGCCTGGACCTGGGCCTCGGAGGGCCAGGGCAGCTACACGCTCGAGCCGGCGACCCGCGAGGAACCCGGCACCACGATCGTGATGCACCTGAAGGAGGACGCCGACGAGTACCTGGAGAGCTACCGGCTCGACCACCTCGTGCGCAAATGGGCCGACTTCATCACCGTGCCGATCGCCATCGTCGAGGACGGCAAGGAGGAATCGGCCAACCAGGGCACCGCGCTCTGGCGCAAGCCGAAATCCGAGATCACGCCGGAGCAGTACGAGGAGTTCTACCGCTCGGTCGGGATGAACTTCGACAAGCCGTGGGCGACGCTGCACTGGCGCGCCGAGGGCGCGCTCGAGTTCTCGGCGCTGCTGTTCGTGCCCGGGATGAAGCCGTTCCAGGCGGTCGAGGGCGAGCGCGAGAGCAAGGTTCGCCTGCATGTCCGGCGCATGTTCATCACCGACGACGCCAAGCTGCTGCCGTCCTGGCTGCGCTTCGTGCAGGGCGTGGTCGACACCGAGGACCTGCCGCTCAACGTCTCGCGCGAGATGCTGCAGACCACGCCGGCGCTGGCCAAGATCCGCCGCGCCGTCACCGGCCGGGTGCTCTCCGAGCTGACGAGCCGGGCCAAGGACGCCGAGGGCTACCAGGCCTTCTGGAAGAATTTCGGGCCGGTGGTGAAGGAGGGCATCTACGAGGACCACGAACGCCGGGCCGAGATCGCGCCGCTGCTGCGCTTCAAGTCCTCCGCGGTCGAGGGCTGGACCGGGCTCGCCGACTACGTCGCCCGGATGAAGGACGGCCAGGAGGCGATCTACTACCTCGTCGCCGACGACGCCGACGCGCTCGCGCGCTCGCCCCAGCTCGAAGGCTTCCGCGCCCGCGGGCTCGAGGTGCTGCTGCTCTCCGACCACGTCGACGCGTTCTGGCCCGAGCAGCTCGCGCGCTTCGAGGAGAAGCCGCTGCGCTCGGTGACGCAGGGCGCCCTCGACCTCTCGAAATTCGCCGGCGACGGCGAGGCTGCCGAGCCCCCGGCCGGGATCGAGGGCCTCGTCGCGAAGATCAAGGCGGCCTTGTCCGAGGACGTCTCGGACGTGCGTGCCACCGACCGCCTCGTCGACAGCGCCGTGGTGCTGGCCGCCGGCGGCAGCGGCCCCGACCTCCAGATGCAGCGCCTGCTGCGCCGGGCGGGCCGCGCCGCCGGCGGCGGCAAGCCGATCCTGGAGATCAACCCGCGCCACCCGCTGATCCGCGCGCTGGCCGAAGGCCCGGAGGACGCCGTCGCCCCGGCCGCCGGCACCCTCCTCGACCTCGCCCGCATCCAGGACGGCGACACCCCGCGCGACCCGGTCGCCTTCGCCCAGGTCGTCGCGGCGGCGCTCGCCGCGAAAGCCTGAGGCGCACGGCGACCTTCGCCGGCGACGACGATCGAAAGATCGCATTCCGGCTTGTGATCCGGCGATGCTTCATGCTAGGCACCGCCGGTCTCGACGAGGCACCTCGCGGAGAGGTGGCAGAGCGGTTGATTGTACCGCACTCGAAATGCGGCATGGGTGCAAGCCCATCGGGGGTTCGAATCCCCCCCTCTCCGCCACGGCCCCATTCGCAGCTATTCGCTGTCATCCACTAAGCCACACAGATCGCTACAAGTTCTGCAACCTGCCGTTCGCGGCGGGTCGCTGGCGTTTGCGCAAATTCACGCTTACGATGTCAGTAGAAGTGTGGGTAGCTATGACGTGCAAGGTAAGCTGACAGCACTTGGCGTAGCTCGCCTGAAGACCCCCGGCATGTATGGGGACGGCGGCGGCTTGTGGCTTCAGGTCTCCGGCAAGGGGGCCAAAAGCTGGATCTTCCGGTTCACCCTCGACGGCAAGGCTCGGGCTATGGGCCTCGGGTCGGCCAACACCTTTTCCCTGGTCGAGGCTCGCGACCGGGCGCGGGAGTGTCGGAAGTTGACGGCCGAGCGTCTGGACCCGATCGAAGCTCGGGCCGGACGCCGACAAGAGGCTGCAATCGAGGCAGCCCGTGCCATCACTTTCCGCACGTGCGCCGCCGGCTACATCGAGGCGCACCGTGCCGGGTGGCGCAACATCAAGCACGCCGCGCAGTGGACGGCGACGCTCGAAGCTTATGCTTATCCAGCCTTCGGCGATCTGCCGGTGCAAGCCGTCGATACCGGCCTGGTGATGCAGGCCCTCGAACCGATCTGGTCAGCGAAGCCTGAGACCGCCACTCGGGTGCGGGGTCGGATCGAGTCGGTGCTGGATTGGGCGACGACGCGCGGCTACCGGCGCGGCGAGAACCCGGCTCGATGGAAGGGCCACCTGCAGAACCTTCTCCCGAAGCGATCGAAGGTACAGCGTGTCGAGCATCATGCCGCGCTGCCATTCGTCGATGTGCCAACCTTTATGGCCGACCTTGCCAGTCGAGACGCCGTCGCCGCCCGCGCGTTGGCGTTCGCGATCTTGACCGCTGCGCGAACGGGCGAGGTCATTGGCGCACGCTGGTCGGAGATCGACTTGGATACCCGGACGTGGACCGTGCCGGCTGATCGGATGAAGGGCGGCCGTGAGCACCGCGTACCGCTTTCTGACCCAGCGGTGGTGCTTCTGAAGCAGATGCAGACGATCGGCGACGCCGGCTTCGTTTTCCCCGGTGCCCGACGAGGCAAGCCGATGAGTGGCATGGGCATGCTGATGCTGCTGCGTCGCATGGGTCGGGCGGACATCACCGCGCACGGCTTCCGGTCGTCGTTCCGCGATTGGGCTTCCGAGACCACGCACTTCCCGTCTGAGGTGGTCGAGATGGCGCTGGCTCACACCGTCGAGTCCAAGGTCGAGCGGGCATACCGTCGGGGGGATCTATTCGAAAAGCGGCGCGAGCTTATGCGGACATGGGCGGTGTATTGTGTCGGATGACCGGATAGATCTTTCGGAAGCTTACCGCCTTCTGCTGTTCATAGAGAAAGACGAATTGCTCGTCCAAAGGCTGCTTGTTCCACTGCTATGGAACGGCTCGCTGCCTTGCGTAAGTAAAAGGGCCTTCGTGGATGGAGGTCTTAAGAATGAAATCTCGGTAGTTACAAGCAAAGAATGGCCGCTGGATGAAAACCCTATCTCGTACGATTGGATCCATTCAAGAGGTATCTCGCCGAGAGGCTTCTACCGTTCAAAGCCAGAATTACCTGTCATAAACTTTTATCTAACAGAGTATTTTCAAATAACCCTCTCTCGTAATGCACTCAAGCAGATCTTTCATGATCTTCCGGATGTAAAGGGCGGACCAATTCCAGGCCGCTGTGGCGGAGTAAAACCAGGCCAATGGCGGCCGCAGCTTGAACGATGAAGGGGCCCGATCGGGCCCCTTCATCGTTTATCGCCGACCATGAGGCTCAAG
>NZ_VRUV01000187.1:0-8021 GCF_008039455.1 Methylobacterium sp. WL116 | reverse complement strand
TGCGGGCCCGCCTCGCGGTGGCGGCGCAGGTCGGCCTCGCGCGGGCGATCCAGCCGGTGCACACGCCCCTCGACGGCGACGTGGTGTTCTCCGTCGCGACGGGGGCGGTGGCGCCGGCGGACCCGATCGGCGACCTGGCGCGCCTCGGCAACATGGCGGCCCAGGTGCTGGCCCGTGCCGTCGCGATCGGGGTGTACGCGGCGGCGTCCTTGCCCGGAACGCACGGCCTTCCGCCGGCTTGGCGCGACCGGTTCGGATCGGGCGCGTAGGGCGGCGGGCTTAGGCCTCGTCGCGGGCGTCCTGCAGCAACTGCGAGAGGCCGGCATCCACCTCCGCTCCGAGCATCGCGCGCTCGGCATCGGTGAGGTCGCGTGCCCATTTCGGGCCGGCGAACCCGGTCGCGCACTTGTCGCGCTCGGCGGCGATGTAGGCTTCGACCTCGGCCGGGCGGGTCCGCATCGCGTCGACCATCCCGAACCAGGCCGCACGCTCGACCACCGCGAGGCGGGCCCGCAGCCGGATCATCACCGCCCGCTCGGGATCGACGTCGTCGCTCATCGGGGCGGGATCCTCAGCGCCGCGGCTCGCAGCGGGTCTTCACGTAGCTGTCCTTGCCGTTGCCGAGGCCGGCATTGGCGGCCAGCACCGGGCCCTGGATCAGGCATTCCTGCAGGGTGTGGGCCGGGCCCGTCACCACGTCGAGGGCGTTGTCCCGGCTGCAATCCTGGACCTGGACCGACGAGGCGCAGATCAGGGCGACGACGACGATGGGATTCATGGGCGCGCTCCAAGGCCCCGCCGCGACGGGCGCGTGCCGGGATTGCAAAGGGACGGGCCGGCGGAAGGTTCCGCCGGTGCGCCGATCCGCGCGCTAGCGCTCCTGCGCGGCGAGCGCGTCGAGGAGCCCCTGCATGCTCTTCGGCACCGGCGCGGAGACCTCGCGCGCGTAGAGCACGCGCAACTGCCGGCCGATCTCGGCGAGGCTCAAGGACCCCTTCTCGATCACCCGGTCCGCCTGGGCCTGGAGGCTCCTGCGCTCGGCGTCGGTGATCTCCTTGGCGGTCAGCACCACCACCGGCACGTCGCCGTCGGGCCGCGCCCGCAGCGCGCGCAGGAACCCGAACCCGTCCATCTCCGGCATCATCAGGTCGAGCAGGATCAAGTTCGGGCGCTGCGCCTCGAAATGCTCCAGCGCCGCCCGGCCGTTCTCGGCCTCGTCGACGCTCCAGCCGTCGCGCGCGAGCGTCCGGCGCAGGCGCTCGCGGGCATCGGCGTCGTCGTCGACGACGAGGACGCGGGCCTCGACGCCCTCCGGCCGGTAGCGGTCCATCAGGCCCTTGAGCCGGTCCCAGTCGATCGGCTTGACGAAGTAGTCGGTGGCGCCGAGCGCCTGGCCGAGGCCCTGCTCGGCCACCACCGAGGTCATGATCACCGGGATGCCGGCGAGCTCCGGGTCGTTGCGCACGGCGTGCAGCACCGCCCAGCCGTCCATGCGCGGCATCTCGACGTCGAGCAGGATCGCGCGCGGCTTCAAGGCCCGCGCCAGCGTCAGCCCGGCCCGGCCGTCGTTGGCGGTGCGGACGCGGAAGCCCTCGCGTTCGAGGAAGCGCTGCAGCAGCTCGCGCGCGGCCGGGTCGTCGTCGACGAGCAGCACCGCGTCGTGCTCCTCGTGCGCGTGCACCGGCGCGGGCACGGCGAGCTCGGCCGCGACCTGCCCCTCGTCCTCGACCGCCAGGATCGCCGGCAGCTGCAGGGTGAAGGTCGAGCCCTGCCCGGGCACGCTGGTCACGCCGATGTCGCCGCCCATGGTGCGGCAGAAGGCGCGGGTGATGGCGAGGCCGAGGCCGGTGCCGCCGAACTGCCGCGTGGTCGATTCGTCGGCCTGGGCGAAGCGCTCGAACAGCCGGCCGATCTGCTCCTCGGTGAGCCCGATCCCGGTATCGGCCACCGAGAAGCCGAACCAGTCGGCGCCGGCCTCGCGCTGGCGCTCGACCTTCAGGGTGATCGTGCCGTTCTCGGTGAACTTGGCCGCGTTGCCGATCAGGTTGAGCAGGCACTGGCGGATCTTGGTCTGGTCCTGGTGCATCGCGCCGAGGTCGTCGGCGAGGTCGAGGACGAAGCGGTTGCCCTTCTTCTCGACGAGCGAGCCGGTGGCGTCGGAGACGTCCGAGATCAGGTCGGCGACGGTGAAGTGCTCGGCCGAGGCGGTCATGCGCCCGGCCTCGATCTTGGAAATGTCGAGCACGTCGTTGATGAGCGAGAGCAGGTGGCGGGCCGCCGCCTCGATCTTGCGCAGGTCGGGCAGCAGGGCGGCCTGCCCGATATCCTCAAGCTCCTCCCCGAGCATCTCCGAGTAGCCGATCACCGCCGAGAGCGGCGTGCGCAGCTCGTGGCTCATGTTGGCGATGAACTGGCTCTTGGCGAGGTTGGCGGCCTCCGCGGCCTGCCGCGCCCGCTCGACCTCGGCCTCCGCCTCCTTCCGGTCGGTGATGTCGGTGTTGGAGCCGACCCATTCGCGCAAGGAGCCGTCGGCGGCGAGCACCGGCACGCCGCGCACCTCCATGTCGCGCCACTGCCCGTCGTGCCGGCGCAGGCGGTAGTCGACGGCGTAGGGCGTGCGCGCCTCGATGCAGCCGGCCCAGACCTCGGCGGCATGCGCCCGGTCGTCGGGATGGACCGCGTCGATCCAGCCCCAGCCCTGGAAGGCCTCCTCGGACTGGCCGGTATAGGCGCTCCAGCGCGGCTGCGGCGGCAGCAGGGCGCCGGCGGCGTCGGTGTTCCAGATCACGGCCGTGGAGGCGTCGACGAGCGCCCGGAACCGCTCCTCGGATTGCAGCAGCCGGTCCTCGGCTTCCTGCTTGTGGGTGATGTCGGTGTTGGTGCCGTACCAGCGCAGGATCCGGCCCGCCGCGTCCCGATGCGGCATCGCCTGCGACAGGAACCAACGGAAGGTGCCGTCCTTGCCCCGCAGCGGGAAGGTGTCCTCCCAGGCATCGCCGCCGGCGATCGCCGCCTTGAAGCGCTCCGTCACCGCCTCGACGTGGTCGGGATGGTGGACGTCGCGCCAGCCCCAGCCGCGCATCGTCGCGAGGGTCGTGCCGGTGTAGTCGTACCAGCGGCGGTTGTACCAGATGATGTCGCCGGTCGCGGTGGCGATCCAGGCGAGCTGCGGCAGCGCCTCGGCGAGGTTCTCGTAGTCGGCCTGCGTGACCGTGGCAGGCTCGCTGGGATCACTCATCGCAACACTCGGACTGGCTTCCCGCGGCGGATGCCGGGCACGAAGCGGCCTTATACACGCATCGCGCCCGGGTTCGGCGCGGCGGTTTCGCCCGGCACGCCATGCGCTCGCGCCGCCCGGCCGGCGCGGAGAAGGTCGAAGGCGTAGAGCGCCAGCGCCAGCCAGATCAGCCCGAACATCGGGATCGCGTGCGGCGCCACGTGCTCGCCATAGGCGAGGACGCTCAAGGCCAGCAGGCAGGTCGGGGCGATGTACTGCATCAGGCCGAGCGTCGCGAGGCGCAGGCGGTCTGCGGCCGCCGCGAACCAGATCAGCGGCAGGGCCGTCGTCACCCCCGTCAGCGCCAGCAGGGCGAAGTCCCGCGGATCGGGCGGCAGGGCCGGCTCGGGCGACAGCAGCACCCAGACGAAGGCCGCCGGCGTCAGGATCAGCGTCTCGGCGAGGAACCCGACCGCCGGGTCGACCCCGACCACCTTCCGCACCAGGCCGTAGAGGGCGAAGCTCATCGCGAGCTCGAGCGCCACCAGCGGCAACGTGCCGGCCAGCACAACGGCGATGGCGACCCCGGCCGCGGCGATGCCGACGGCGACCCGCTGCAGCGGGCGCAGGCGCTCGCGCAGGACCACGGCGCCGAGCGCCACGCTGACCAGCGGGTTGATGTAGTAGCCGAGGCTCGCATCGAGCAGGTGGCCGCTGTTCACCGCCTGCAGGTACAGCAGCCAGTTCACGCCGATCAGCCCGGCCGAGACGAAGAGCAGCGCGTGTCGGGGCCGCAACGGGAACGGGGTGCGCACCCGGTTGCGCCACAGCAGCACCAGCGCGACCGCGAACAGGCACGACCACAGGATGCGCACCGCCAGGATGTGGCTCGGGGAGAAGCCCGAGAGCAGCCGGAAATGCACCGGGACGACGAGGCCCCAGCTCAGATAGGCGCCGAGCGCGTAGACGAGGCCCACGGTGTCCGTCCCGATCGCGTCCGCCGGCATCCGGCGCGGAGAAGTCCTGGCGATCTAGCCCGCGCCGGCCGCTTCGGTCAGGCCCGGCGGCGCAGGTCAGGCATCCGCCCCGCCCGCGCCGTCAGCGCTTCGTCGGCAGGATCGGGTCGCCGCGCATCAGCGCGTTCAGGCGCTCGGTGTCGAACCCGTTCGGGATCTTCGCCGGCGCCGGCTTCACGGCCGCGACCGGCTTCTCCGGCGCCGGGATCGATCCGGTCGCCGAAGGTTCGGGCAGGACGATGCGGGCGACCGGGCTCGGCACCGTGTGGGCCAGCCGGTCGGCGCAGACGAACCCGATCACGAGGATCGAGGCGCCGGCCGAGACGCCGGCGGCGAGGAGACGCAGGATACGCAAGCGACGGGTTCCGGCAACGCGAACGACGACGGAGCCGAGGATGGCCCAAGGCCGTTAACGAAGGGACACCTCACAGGGAGATCCCATGAAACCCGAAGCGAACGCCCAGGCCACCGCCAGCGACAGCCCGTTCATCCAGGGCCGCAACGCCCGCCTCTACGGCAAGCCGATCGACGATTGCCCCTACGCGGAGGGCTCGGAGGAGCGCACCGCCTGGCTGCAGGCCTACGAGGAGGCCACCGTCACGGACGCCGGCTGACCGAAAGGGCGGCCCGGGCGCACGCTTGACCTCCGCCGGGTTGCCGGGCTTCGTCGTCCGATCGCAGCCCGAGAGCCAAAGCGCCCATGTCCAAGCCTTCGTCCAAGACCGCCGAGTCGTTCGGGGTCGCGACGCGCCTCGTCCATGCGGGGCGCGATCCGTCGGCGCAGCACGGGTTCGTCAACACGCCGATCTATCGCGGCTCCACCGTGCTGTACCCGACCTACGACGACATCGTGCACCGGCGCGGCCGCTACAATTACGGCACCAGCGGCACGCCGACGATGGACGCGCTGACCGATGCCTGGAGCGAGGTGGCGGGCGCTGCCGGCACGGTGGCGACGCCCTCGGGCCTGTGCGCGCTCACCGTCGCGCTGATGGCCTCGGTCTCGGCCGGCGACCACCTGCTCGTCACCGATTCCGCCTATCGCCCGACCCGGATCTTCTGCGACGGGCTGCTCGCCCGCTTCGGCGTCGAGACGACCTATTACGACCCGCTGGTCGGCGCCGGCATCGCCGGGCTGATGCGCGACAACACCAAGGCCGTGCTGGTCGAGGCGCCGGGCTCGCAGAGCTTTGAGATGCAGGACGTGCCGGCGATCGCCGACGCGGTCCACGCCCGCGGCGGCACCGTGATCATGGACAACACCTGGGCGACGCCGCTGCTGTTCCCGCCGCACGCGCGCGGCGTCGACATCGCCGTCGAGGCCGGGACCAAGTATCTCAGCGGCGGATCCGACCTGCTCCTCGGCCTGACCTCGGCCAACGCCGCGCATTTCCCGGCGGTGCGGCGGACCTTCGACCAGATCGCCCCCTGCGCCGGCCCCGAGGACCTGTTCCTGGCGCTTCGCGGCCTGCGCACCATGAACCTGCGGCTGCGCGAGCACGGCCGCGCCGGCCTCGAGATGGCGCGCTGGCTGCAGGAGCGGCCGGAGGTGCTGCGCGTCCTCCATCCCGGCCTGCCCGAGGATCCCGGCCACGCGATCTGGAAGCGCGACTTCTCCGGCGCATCGGGCCTGTTCGGCGTGGTCCTCGAGCCCGTCTCGGAGACCGCCCTCGCCGCGATGCTCGACGGCCTGGAGCTGTTCGGGATGGGCTTCTCCTGGGGCGGCTTCGAGAGCCTCGTCATTCCCTTCGACTGCAGGCCCTACCGCACGGCGACGCAGTGGGCCCCCGGCGGTCCCGCCCTGCGCTTCCACATCGGGCTCGAGGACGTCGCGGACCTGAAGGCCGATCTCGACGCCGGGTTCGCGCGGTTGCGGGCGGCGGCCTGAGGCGCCCTCACGGCACCCGCCATTCGCCCCGCCACCCTTCCCCGTCGCGGCGCCAGCCGGCGCGGCGATGGCCGCGACGGTCGAGGTAGAGGAAGTCGAGGGCGTCGGCGCGGACGAGGACGGCGGCGAAGTTCGGGCGGCCGACGGTCAGCGCCGCCGCCTCGTCGGGCACCGCGTAGCCGCCGCCGGCATCGAGCGCGGTGCCGGGCGCGGGCGCGATGCCGTAGCAGACCCGGCTCATCGCCCGCGAGCCGTCCCAGGCCGCGTCCGCCACGGCATCGTCGACGTGGAGACCCGCGCTGCCCTCGATCCGGATCTGGATCTTCGCCGCGCGGTCGTAGGCGTGGAGCGCACAGGCCGGGTTGGCCGCGACCTCGGCCGCCTTGTCCGAGCGGCGGTCGCAGTGGAAGCGCAGGGTGCCGGTCGCGGCATCGGCCTCCCGCAGCACCACCGTGCGGCTGCGCGGGCGGCCCGCCTGGTCCAGCGTCGCGAAGCTCGGGGCGTGGAACGCGCTCCGTCCCTGCGCGACCCCGTCCGCCAGCAGCCGCCACGCTTCGGCGAAGGCCGCGTCGAGGTCGTCGTGGAACGGCGGGAGCGGGTGGCGGGCATCGTCCTGTGGCATCGGGCTCCGAACGGCGCGTGGGTGGGGCGAGACGAGCACGGGCGCGACGGGGGATCAAGCGCGGCATCGCGGCGTCGCACGCTTAACGCTGTGGTGCCAAAACTAGGCGTCGTGTCCTAGGATGCCTTGACGCGTTCCTAACATGCATTACCCATTGTGCACCGCGTCGACGAGAGCCGCGCGGCTTCCGCTCTCAGATGAGACGTCGACGCTATGCCGTGGATGATGGTTCTGCTGTTCGGGCTGCCCTGCGCCCTCGGTTTCCTCTGCCTCTACGCCGATCGGCATCTCGCCCGGTTCTCCGAGTCCCACGACGACCTTTGGCAGCTGCCGCGGCCGTCTTCGCTGCGGCGCTGATCCCCGAGCGGACCCGGCTGCGACGCGGCAGGGCTCGGTCCGGCACCGGCCTTGGGCCGGTCGGCTCGGGCGCGGGAATGCCGGTTCAGCCCGCCTTGGTTTCGGTTCCGCGCCGGTTGCGGAAGATCAGGGCGAGGTTGCGCAGGTAGATCCCGGTCGAGAGGCCCTGGCCGATGATGATCACCGGCTCGCGGCGCACGAAGCCGTAGACCAGGGTCATGATTCCGCCGGCGATCGACAGGAACCAGAACGACAGCGGGATCACGCTCCGGCCCGCCCGCTCGCTGGCGATCCATTGCAGGATGAAGCGCGAGCCGAAGACCAGCTGCGCGACGATGCCGAAGACCAGCCAGAAGTCGAACCGCGTCACGAACACGTCGTAGAAGTAGTCCGGCAGGTCTCGCGCCAACTGGATCAGCATCGGAATCAGACCTCGGTGACGGCGGGCGTCGGACGCTTGCGGCGGATCAGCCACCACACGCCGGCCAAGTCGAGCAGGCCGACCCAGAGGCGGTCGAACAGCCCGTAGTTCGAGACGCCGGTGAAGCGCGGGCGGTCGACCACGTCGCGGTGCACGATCGCGAAGCCCTCGCGCACCACGAGCGCCGGCATGAAGCGGTGGAGGGCGTCGAAGTACGGCAGGCGCAGGTAGACCGCGCGGCGGAAGACCTTGAGGCCGCAGCCGGTGTCGCGGGTGGAATCGTTGAGGATCCGCCCGCGCACGCCGTTGGCGATGCGGGACTGGATCATCTTGAAGCGCCCGTCCTTGCGGCCCTTGCGCTGCCCCTGGGCGAGGCCCGTCCCCTCGCCCGCCTGCTCCAGCGCCGCCACCAGGACGGGGATGAAGGCCGGGTCGTTCTGGCCGTCGCCGTCGAGCGTCGCGACGATCGGGCCGGCGGCCGCCGCGACCCCGCTGCGCAC
>NZ_VRUV01000186.1:0-8023 GCF_008039455.1 Methylobacterium sp. WL116 | reverse complement strand
CCGCCGCCCCGTGCGCGAGCCCGGGTTGCTGCCCCCGGGCCGTATCCCGGAATGAGCGCGTGGCTCGCCGACGGCGTCGGAATCCACCTGATCCTGCTGCTGGCGAGCCTGGTGATCGGCCTGATCGCCGTGACGCGCTGACGAAGGCGTCTCAGGCGTCGCCGACGACGCCGGCCTCGTCCTGCGCCTGCAGCACGTCGGGCCGCGGCATCGAGATGATGTTGTAGCCGGAATCGACGAAGTGGATCTCGCCGGTGACGCCGCCGGAGAGGTCGGACAGCAGGTAGAGCGCCGAGCCGCCGACATCGTCGAGCGTCACGGTGCGCCGCAGCGGCGCATGTGCCCTCTGGTGGTTGAACATCAGGCGCGCGTCGGCGATTCCGGCGCCGGCCAGCGTCCGCATCGGCCCGGCCGACAGGGCGTTCACCCGGATGCCGTCCGGGCCGAGATCGGTGGCGAGGTAGCGCACGGACGCCTCGAGCGCGGCCTTGGCCACGCCCATCACGTTGTAATTCGGCATCACGCGGGTGGAGCCGCCGTAGGTCAGCGTCAGGAGCGAGCCGCCCTCGCGCATGCGCTTGGCCGCCCGCTGCGCGATCTCGGTGAACGAGAAGCACGAGATCGTCATGGTCCGCGAGAAGTTCTCGCGGGTGGTCACGTCGACGTAGCGACCCTTGAGCTGCGCCTTGTCGGAAAAGCCGATGGCGTGGACGACGAAATCGAGGGTGCCGTCGAAGCGCTCGTCCAGGGCCGCGAAGGTCGCGTCCACGGAGGCAAGGTCTTCCACGTCGCAGGGCAGGACGATATCGGAATCGAGCCGGGCGGCGAGCGGCGTGACGCGCTTGCCGAGGGCATCGCCCTGATAGGTGAAGGCAAGCTTCGCACCGTGCTGATGCAGGGTTCTGGCGATGCCCCAGCCGATCGAGTGGTCGTTGGCCACGCCCATGATCAGGCCGCGCTTGCCCGCCATCAAACCCGTCATCCGATCCGTCACTCCCGAGCGATGCGCCTCTTCGAGCGCAGTAGACAGGGACCGACGCTTAGGCGCGGGGGACGGCGCTGTCCAATCGGCAGCGAGGAAAAAACGAAAGCCCTGCCATCCGGTGGGGCTCGATGACGGCCGAAGGGGGCGTTCGCGCTAGAAGTAGCCGCGCGTCTGGGCCTTGGCGTCGTCGATCAGCGCCTGCTTGGCGTAGATGCCGGCCGAGCCGACGATCACCGCAGCCAGCACGAATCCGATCAGGACGAAGGTCATGCGCGCGCCGCTCCAAGGCATGGCTTTCCGACGAAACCGGAACCGGAAGCATGGGTTCCGGTGGTTAACGATCCCTTTCGCCGCGGATCGTTCCCGAATGCCGTGTCGGCCGCCGCCGGGGGAGGATCGCAGGTCTTGCTCGACGCGTCAGGCGTCGACGTTCTTCAGCACCAGGGTCGCGTTGGTGCCGCCGAAGCCGAACGAGTTCGACAGCACGTGCCCGAGCTTGGCCCCGTCCCGGCGCTCGCGCAGGATCGGCATGTCGGCGAAGGCGGGATCGAGCTCGTCGATGTGCGCGCTCGCGCTGATGAATCCGTTGTTCATCATCAGCAGGGCGTAGATCGCTTCCTGGACGCCGGTGGCGCCGAGCGAGTGGCCGGTGAGGGACTTCGTCGCCGCGATCGGCGGGCAGGCCTCGCCGCGGCCGAAGACCTCGCGGATCGCCTCGATCTCCTTCTCGTCGCCCACCGGCGTCGAGGTGGCGTGCGGGTTGATGTAGTCGATCCGTGCGCCCTTCAAGCCTTCCATCGCCTGGCGCATGCAGCGCACCGCGCCCTCGCCGGACGGCGCCACCATGTCGTACCCGTCCGAGGTCGCGCCGTAGCCGGCGATCTCGCCGTAGATCCGCGCGCCGCGCGCCTTGGCGTGCTCGTATTCCTCGAGCACGAGCACGCCGGCGCCGCCCGCGATGACGAAGCCGTCGCGGTTCGCGTCGTAGGCGCGCGAGGCCCGCTCGGGCGTCGCGTTGAACTTCGAGGACATCGCGCCCATCGCGTCGAACAGGACGGAGAGCGTCCAGTCGAGATCCTCGCAGCCGCCGGCGAAGATGATGTCCTGGCGGCCGCCCTGGATGATCTCGGCGGCGTTGCCGATGCAATGGTTCGACGTCGCGCAGGCGGAGGCGATCGAGTAGTTGACGCCCTTGATCTTGAACCAGGTCGCCAGCGTCGCCGACGCGGTCGAGGACATCGCCTTCGGCACCGCGAACGGGCCGACCCGCTTGGGGCCCTTCTCGCGGGCGATCGCCGCCGATTCGACGATCACGCGGGTCGAGGGGCCGCCCGAGCCCATGATGATGCCGGTACGCTCGTTCGAGACGTCGCCGGCTTCGAGACCCGAATCGCGGATCGCCTGATCCATCGCGACGTGGTTCCACGCGCTGCCGCCGCCGTGGAAGCGCATGGCGCGGCGGTCGACGATGCCCTCAGGGTCGAGGTCGGGCCGGCCGGAGACCTGGCTGCGGAAGCCGTGCTCGGCGTGGGACCCATCGCGCGTGATCCCGGACCGCCCTTCGCGGAGCGAGGCGAGCACTTCCTGGGTGTTGTTTCCGATGGATGAGACGATGCCCATCCCGGTGACGACGACACGGCGCATGAAAGAACTCGTCTCCACGGCGACGCCCCCCGGATGGGGCGAGCGTCACGCTTCCTCGTCAGCTAGGATGCCGCCGGCCTGTTTCCAACCGGCGAGGACGCGCCTCGTTGCGCGAGACGCGTCGGAATCAGGTCCGCCGCTCAGCTCTGGAACAACGCGACGCGCAGGTCCTTGGCCTCGTAGATCCGCTTGCCGTCGGCTTCCAGCCATCCGTCGGCGATGCCGAGGACGAGCTTGCCGGTCCGGACCCGACGCAGGTCGACGCCGTAGACCACCTGCTTGACCGTCGGCAGGACCTGGTCCGTGAACTTGACCTCGCCGACGCCGAGCGCCCGGCCGCGGCCGGGCGAACCGAGCCAGCCGAGATGGAAGCCGACGAGCTGCCAGAGGGCGTCGAGCCCGAGGCAGCCCGGCATCACCGGGTCGCCCTTAAAGTGGCAGGAGAAGAACCAGAGGTCGGGCCGGATGTCGAACTCGGCGCGCACCAGGCCCTTGCCGTGGGCGCCGCCCTCGGCACCGATCTCGGTGATGCGGTCGAACATCAGCATCGGCGGCAGCGGCAGCTGGGCGTTGCCCGCGCCAAAGAGTTCGCCGCGCCCGCAGGCGAGCAGGTCCTCGTAGGAATACTGCGAGGCGCGGGGGGCGGTCTGTTCGGTGTCGGACGTCATGAAGGCGGGTCGGTCCTCGTGTCGCGAGCTTCGGTCGGCGGGCCCGGGCCGGCTTCGGCGCCGGCACGCGTGCCGTACACGGGGCGAACCGCGCACTCGGCGGCCTCGTTAGCATAGGCGCGGAGCCGGTTCCAAGCTGGCGCGAACGATGCGGCCGTCACGCGGAGCGGGGGAGGGCCGACCGCGGCGTGTTGCGAGCCGGCGACCGTTCCCATATACACGAAAGCGAAATTCTTCATCCCTCGCGAGCGTTCAGTCCCTCCGATGTCCGAACTGCTGTCCCTACAGGCCGCGCTCAACGCCCGGATCCCGGCCCTCTCGGGGGATGCATCGGGTGCCGCCCGCCGTGGCTGTCCGCTCTCGGACCTGCGCGACCGCCTGCGGCGCGCCGGCCTGCGCCCGACGCGCCAGCGCCTGTCGCTCGGTTGGCTGCTATTCGGGCGCGGCGACCGCCATCTGACGGCGGAAATGCTCTACGACGAGGCGATGCGCGCCAAGGTGCCGGTGTCGCTGGCGACGGTCTACAACACCCTTCACCAGTTCACCGAGGCCGGCCTGCTGCGCCAGCTCGCCCTCGACGGGTCGAAGGCCTACTTCGACACCAACCCGTCGGAGCACCACCACTTCTTCCTCGAGGACGAGGGGCAGGTGCTAGACATGCCCGATTGCGGCATCACCGTCGAATCGCTGCCCGATGCGCCCGAAGGCATGGAGATCGCCGGCGTCGAGGTGATCGTCCGCCTGCGCCGCCGGCCCGGCACGCGCCGCCAGAGCTGAGCAGCCGCCGAACCTTCCAGACTCAAGAAAAGGGCCCGGTGCGAACCGGGCCCTTTTTTCTAGTCGACCTTCTCGTTCGGGTAGACGCCCCAGAGGCGGTCCTGGTGGATGTAGCCGTCCACGTCGTGCTTCGAGGGCAGGGCGACGACGAGGCGGCACCACGATCCGGTGCAGGTCTTCACGCTGCCGATCACGCCCGCCTCCAGGCGGGCCTCGTCCTCGGCGCCGTCGTCGGCACGCGCGCGCAGCGGGATCGCGGCCTTGTCGGCGCCCTTGGACGCGGTGACGATCGCGGTCCGGCGGCCGGAGAGCAGCGAGTGCAGGACCCAACCCTCGGTCCCCTCCGAATCGCGGATGCGGCGCCAGGTCTCGAACTCGGCGACGATCTCGACCGGCATGCCGGCGCGCTGGAACACCCACAGGGTGCGGTGATCCTTCGAGGGCCCCTCGCGCAGGTTGACGCGATCGGTCTTCAGGCTGGCATAGCGCGGCAGCGGCAACTTGGTGACGGGCCCGATTCCGGATTCGGGACCGCCGCTCGCTGCGGCCGATGCCGTCCCGATCGAAGCCGGCAGGGTGAGGGTGGGCGACGCCAGGAGGGCGGCGCCCACGAAGAAGAGCCGAGCCAGCCGCATCGTCCATCTCCTGATCTTCGCGCGTCGGCGACAGAACGCCCGCGCCGCGGGCTGGTGCCGCCGCGGCACTTCGGATTGTGTTCCGGCCTGCCTCTGGTAGAGAGGCCGGAAGCCGTCCGCTCCTGTCTGGCGGAGCTCGGTTAACGGAGCTTGAAACCGGGAACGGGACCGGTCCACGATGCGTCGACGCCGCGCGAGGCGTTCGTGTCGGGCCTGCCCGAACCGGTGATGGGAGAGAAGATGTCGTTGAAGCGCAAGCCGCTCGTCGTCGTGACGCGACGCCTGCCGGACGCGGTCGAGACGCGGATGCGCGAGCTGTTCGATGCGCGGCTGAACCACGACGACGCCCCGCTCTCGCCCGATCGGATCGCCGCCGCGATGCGTGAGGCGGACGTGCTGGTCCCGACCGTTACCGACAAGATCGACGCCGGCCTCCTCGCCCAGGCCGGGCCGAACCTGCGATTGATCGCCAATTTCGGCAACGGCGTCGACCACATCGACGTGGGCGGGGCGCTGGAGCGCGGCATCACCGTCACCAACACGCCCGGCGTCCTGACCGAGGACACCGCCGACATGACCATGGCGCTGATCCTCGCCGTCGCGCGGCGGGTACCCGAGGGCGCGCGCATCATTCCGGACGACGACTGGACCACGGGCTGGTCGCCGACCTGGATGCTCGGGCGCCGCATCACCGGCAAGCGCCTCGGCATCGTCGGCATGGGCCGGATCGGGCAGGCGCTCGCCCGCCGCGCCAAGGCGTTCGGCCTGCAGATCCACTACCACAACCGCCGCCGGGTCCCGGCCGCGATCGAGGCCGGGCTGGAGGCGACCTACTGGGAATCGCTCGACCAGATGCTGGCGCGCGTCGACATCGTGTCGGTGAACTGCCCGCACACGCCCGCCACCTACCATCTGCTTTCGGCCCGCCGCCTCAAGCTGCTCAAGCCCGAGGGGATCGTCGTGAACACCGCCCGCGGCGAGGTGATCGACGAGAACGCGCTCGCCCGCCTGATCGAGGCCGGCGAGATCTCGGCGGCCGGCCTCGACGTGTTCGAGCAGGAGCCCGCGGTGAGCCCGCGCCTGATCAAGCTTGCCAAGTCCGGCAAGGTCGTGCTGCTGCCGCATATGGGCTCGGCCACGTTCGAGAGCCGGATCGACATGGGCGAGAAGGTCATCATCAACATCAAGACCTTCATGGACGGCCACCGCCCGCCGGATCGGATCCTGCCCAGCATGCTCTGAGCCGGGATCGGGACACGGCATGGGGATGGTGAGCGCCTCGACGGAAGCGACCGGGACCCCGGTTCCGCCTTTGGCCGGTCGGATGCACGCGTTCCGCAGCCTCGGCGGCAATTGCGAGTTCGGCTTCGTGCAGCGCTACGGCGGCGCCGAGCCGTCGGGCCTGTTGCGCTTCGCGTACACGCCCCTCGACGACCTCATCGAGGCACTGACGACCGATTTTTCGAGGTACGGCGCCCCCGGAGACCTGATCCTGGAGGCGACCGAGACCGGCGTGTATTATTGCCGGAGCCAGACCTACAACATCTGGTCGAACACTCAACGACAGGTCGAAGGTACTGATCACGACGCGCTGCTCGAGCGCGAATACGGCCGGGTGGCGCACCTGAAGGCCAAGATGCTCGCCGACCTGGCGACCGGCGCGAAGATCCTCGTGAGGAAGGTCGAGCCGGGCGAGCCCGATTCCGCCTTCGCACGGCTGGCTGAAGCTGTGTGGCGCCATGGGCCGTCGACGCTGCTTCGTGTGCACGAGGCGGATGACGACGGGGTGGTGCCGCCTTTCAGGCGCACCGGGCCGAGAGTGCTGGAAGGCGGCGTCCGGCGGTTCGCGCCCGGGGAGCAGGCCTGGGACGTCGACCTCGAATCCTGGGTCGCCCTGTGCGATGCCGCCTATGCCGAGCATGCCGGCGTACCGCTGGCCTGGCTCGCGCCCGCGCCCTCCGCCGATGCGATGCGGCTTCCGCGTGGGACGACGCGGCACAAGGGCCTCCATCGGGAACCGGGCCTGAGCGCCTTCACCAAGCTGCTCGACCCCGCTCGCTTCGATCCGGCAACACCCTACGTTTTCTCCGCCTGGGTCCGGATCCCGGCGGGAGCGTCGCCCGAGCGCATCTTCGCCGTGATGGGCCGCGAGCGCCTCGGCTGGTGCGATGCCGACCTGACGGTCCGCGATCGGTGGCAGCGCGTCTGGGCCGCCGGCCGCATCGGCACCGGGCAGCATCGTCCGTGCGTCGGGCTCGGCCTGATCGGAGGAGCCGGCGACCGGTTCCAGTCCCGCGACTGGCACCTTCACGAGGGGCCGGTCCCCGATTGGGCCGCCCCGCCGCCCCCGGAATCGGCCGTGCGGGCGGTCTTGCAAGGCCTTCTCGGACGACGCACCTAGAGGCGGCTTCGCGGAATCCTCGAAGATCGCTCCGGTCGGACGCGGATCAGGCTACGTCGCCGCTCACCGCGACCCGCGCATCGGCGCTCTGGAACAGCCGCTCGCTGGTGAGCTTCAGAAAGCTGAAGCCGAATTCCGGGTTCTGGTAGTAGAGCTGCTTGACCGCGGAATAAGGCACTTCCAGCGCCCGGCCGGCCTCGGTGCAGACCAGTGAGGCCGTGCGCCTGTTGCCCGGCGAGAGCAGGCCGAGCTCGCCGACGATGCCGCCGGCCCGCACCTCGATCCCATATTCCGGGATGCGGAAGCAGCCGGCCTCGACGTAGTACATCGTCGTCGCCGCCTCGCCCTTGGCGAACAGCGATGCCCCGGCCGCGAACGCCCGCTCGGTGCCGTAGGGCTTCAGCCAGTCGAGGGAGAGGTCGCCGTCGGCGGCCTTCTCCACGTCGCGCACCAGTCGGACCATCTGCCAGAGCCGCCAGGCGTTGAACGGGATCTGGATCGCCTCCGTCAGCACCACCGGCATGCTGCCGATCAGCAGGCCGTAGGTGATGACCGCGGCGCTCGCCACGAGCGAGATGATCCGCAGCGGGATCATCGTGCTCATCGCCGAGGCCGAGATGGTCAGCGCCGTCCCGAGATAGCCGATGCCCTCGACCCAGTTCATCAGACGGCCTCTTCCCGCATCGCGATCATCCGTCCCCTGATGCATCGCGTTTCAGGCTCGACCGCAAGACGATCCGGCGCCGCCGCCTCATCCCGTCACGCGGCTGTGCCCATCCGGATACGCTCCGCCACGGCGTCGGCCGCCCGCACACCCTCGGCATAGGCGCCCCCGGTCGTGCCCCACTGCTCGCGCGACAGCGCCTCGCCGGCGAACCAGATCCGCTCGCCGACCGCCGCGTGCAGCGTTCGG
>NZ_VRUV01000185.1:0-8066 GCF_008039455.1 Methylobacterium sp. WL116 | reverse complement strand
GGCGAGGGCGGCGAGCGCATCGATCAGGGCGGGCAGCGTCGCTGCGGGCACGCAGGCGTCGGCGACCCCCGCGAAGATCGCGTCGGCCGCGCCCATGGGCTCGCCGGTCAGCCCGAGATAGGTCCCGGTCTCGCCGGGCGCGCGCGGCAGCAGCCAGGTGCCGCCGACGTCGGGCAGGTAGCCGATGCCGGTCTCCGGCATGGCGATGCGGGAGCGCCCGGTGACGACGCGGTGGCCGGCATGGCCCGACAGCCCGACGCCGCCGCCCATGGTGATCCCGTCCAGGATCGCCACGAACGGTTTTTCGTAATGCGCGATCCGAGCATCGAGGCGATACTCGTCGCGCCAGAAGTTCTCGGCGGAGCTTGAACCCGCGCTCTCGTAGAGCGAGCGCAGGTCGCCGCCGGCGCACAGGCCGCGCTCGCCCTCGCCGGTGAGCAGGATCGCGGCGACGCCTTCGTCGGCGGCGAAAAGATCGAGGGCGGCATCGATCGCGCCGACCATGCCGTGGGTCAGCGCGTTCAAGGCCTTCGGCCGGTTCAGGCGGATGCGCCCGAGCGTGCCGACGCGCTCGACGAGGATGTCGGACATCAGCGCTCCCCGAGCAGCGCGCGGGCGATGATCACCCGCATGATCTCGTTGGTGCCCTCCAGGATCTGGTGGACGCGCAGATCCCGGACGATCTTCTCGATGCCGTACTCGGCGAGATACCCGTAGCCGCCGTGGAGCTGCAGCGCCTCGTTGGCGACGTGGAACGCGGCGTCCGTCACGTGGCGCTTGGCCATGGCGCAGAGCTTGGTCGCCTCCGACGCCCTGGCGTCGAGGGCGGCGGCCGCGTGGCGCAGGAACGCGCGGGCGACCTCGAGCTCGGTCGCCATGTCGGCCAGCCGGAACTGCAGCGCCTGGAAGTCCGAGAGCTTCTGGCCGAAGGCGCGGCGGTCGCCCATGTAGGCGAGCGTCCGGTCGAGGGCCGATTGCGCGCCGCCCAGCGCGCAGGCGGCGATGTTGAGGCGGCCGCCGTCGAGCCCGGCCATGGCGTAGCGGAAGCCGTCGCCCTCGGCGCCCAGCCGGTTCTCGACGGGCACCCGGCACTGGTCGAAGCGCACCGCGCGGGTCGGCTGGGCGTTCCAGCCCATCTTGCGCTCGTCGGCGCCGAAGGAGAGGCCGGGCGTGCCCTTCTCGACGACGATCGCCGAGATGCCCTTCGCGCCCTCGCCTCCGGTCCGGGCCATGACGAGGTAGAGGTCGCTGGCGCCGGCGCCCGAGATGAACTGCTTCTCGCCGGTCAGCACGTAGGCGTCGCCGTCGCGGACCGCGCGGGTTCGGAGCGCCGCGGCATCCGAGCCCGAGCCGGCCTCGGTCAGGCAATAGCTGGCGATCCTGTCCATCCGCGTCAGCGACGGCAGCCAGCGCCGGCGCTGCGCCTCGCTGCCGAAGGCGTCGATGATCCAGGACGACAGATTGTGGATCGAGAGGAAGGCCGCCACCGTCGGGCAGCCTTCGCCCAGAGCCTCGAAGATCAGGCTGGCGTCGACGCGGCTCAGGGCCGATCCGCCGACATCCTCGCGGATGGTGATCGCGGCCATGCCGAGAGCTGCCGCCGCGCGAAGGGTCTCGACGGGGAAGTGCTTGCGCGCGTCCCAGTCGAGGGCGTGCGGCGCGATGTGCTCGCGCGCGAAGTTCTGGGCCATCTCCCGGATGGCCACCTGATCCTCGTCGAGCCCGAAGCGCATGTCATCAAGTCCTTGGCTGGACGGTTCTCCCTCCCCCGCAGAGGGGGGAGGGTCGGTTCACCGCATCGTCGGGATCGAGAACTCCGCGCCGCTCTTGATGCCCGAGGGCCAGCGCTGCGTCACGGTCTTGGTCTTGGTGTAGAAGCGGATCGCGTCGGGCCCGTGCTGGTTCAGGTCGCCGAAGCCCGAGCGCTTCCAGCCGCCGAAGGTGTGGTAGGCGATCGGCACCGGGATCGGCACGTTGACGCCGACCATGCCGACGTTGACCCGGGCGGTGAAGTCGCGCGCCGCGTCGCCGTCCTGGGTGAAGATCGCGACGCCGTTGCCGTACTGGTGGGTGGAGGGCAGGGCCAGCGCCTCCTCGTAGTCCTTGGCCCGCACGACCGAGAGGACCGGGCCGAAGATCTCATCCTTGTAGATCGTCATGTCGGCGGTGACGCGGTCGAACAGGCAGCCGCCCATGTAGAAGCCGTTCTCGTAGCCCTGCAGGGTGAAGCCGCGGCCGTCGACGGCGAGCTCGGCGCCCTCCTGGAGGCCGGTCTCGATGTAGCCCTTCACCCGCGCCACCGCCTCGGCGGTGACCATCGGGCCGTAATCGGCCGAGCCGTCGTGCGAGGGGCCGATCTTGAGGCTCTCCACCCGCGGCACCAGGCGCTCCATCAGCCGGTCGGCGGTGCCTTCGCCGACGGGGACGGCGACCGAGATCGCCATGCAGCGCTCGCCGGCCGAGCCGTAGCCGGCGCCGATCAGCGCGTCGACGGCCTGGCCCATGTCGGCGTCGGGCATGATGATCATGTGGTTCTTGGCGCCGCCGAAGCACTGGGCGCGCTTCCCTGTCTGCGCGGAGCGGACGTAGATATACTCGGCGATCTGCGAGGAGCCGACGAAGCCCACCGCCTTGATGTCCGCGTCGTCGAGGATCGCGTCGACCGCCTCCTTGTCGCCGTTGACGACGTTGAGGATGCCCGGCGGCAGGCCGGCCTCCAGGAAGATCTCGGCGATGCGCATCGGAACGCCGGGGTCGCGCTCGGACGGCTTGAGGATGAAGGCGTTGCCGCAGGCGATGGCCGGGGCGCATTTCCAGAGCGGGATCATGGCGGGGAAGTTGAATGGCGTGATGCCGGCGACCACGCCCAGCGGCTGGCGCAGGGAGTAGACGTCGATGCCGGGGCCGGCGCCTTCCGTGAACTCGCCCTTCAGCAGGTGCGGGATGCCGCAGGCGAACTCCACCACCTCGACGCCGCGCTGGATGTCGCCCTTGGCGTCGGGCACGGTCTTGCCGTGCTCGGAGGCCAGCAGCTCGGCGAGCGAATCCGTCTCGCCGCGGATCAGCTCGAGGAAGCGCATCATCACGCGGGCGCGCTTCTGCGGGTTGGTCGCGGCCCAGGCGGCTTGCGCGTCGCGGGCGTTCTCGACCGCCGCGCGAAGCTCGGCGCGGCTCGCCAGGGCGACGCGGGCCTGGACCTCGCCGGTCGAGGGAAGGAACACGTCGGCGAAGCGGCCGCTGGTGCCCGCGACGGTCTTGCCGCCGATGAAATGCCCGATCGTGCGCATGTGCGCCTCTCCTGTTCTCGTTTCCTCAGGTCCGGCCGGCGCGACGGCCGGCCGATTTTGAGCGGACCATAGCAGCGCCGATCGGGCGATAAAGCTGGACCTGCTCGCAGCCGGTGTGCATCGATGCACAGCGCCATCCCCGTCGGACCCAGCCCGTGAGCCTCAAGAAGACCCGCAACTGGGACGACCTGCGCTTCTTCCTCGCCGTCGCCCGCACCGGCACGCTGACGGCCGCGGCGGCGCAGACCGGCACCGAGCACACCACCGTGGCCCGGCGCATCCTGGCCCTGGAGGAGGGGCTCGACCGCCGGCTCTTCCACAAGAGCAACCTCGGCTACGCGCTGACCGAGGCCGGCGAGTCGCTGCTCGGGACGGCGGAGGCGATGGAGAGCGCCTTCGTCTCGGGCTCGGCGGCCGGCGGCACCGGGCGGAGCGTCGCGGGCACGGTGCGGATCGGCGCGCCGGACGGGTTCGGCAGCGTGTTCCTCGCGCCGCGGATGCACCGCCTGACCCAGGCCCATCCCGGGCTCGAGATCGAGATCATGGCGACCGCGCGGATCTTCAGCCTGTCGAAGCGCGAGGCGGACATCGTCGTCAGCCTGTCGGCGCCGCAGCAGGCGCGGGTGGTGACGCGGCGGCTCACCGACTACCGGCTCTTCGTCTACGGGTCGAAGGCCTACCTCGACGCGGCCGAGCCGATCCGGACGGCGGCCGACCTCGGGCGGCACCCGTTCGTCAGCTACATCGAGGACATGCTGTTTGCGCGGGAGCTCAACTACCTCAACGTGATCGGGCCGGGCGCCAGCGCGCGGCTGCGCTCGACGAACCTGCTCGCCCAGGTGCACGCCACGCTCGCCGGTGCCGGCCTGTGCATCGTGCCGGCCTTCATCGCGGCCGCCCATCCCGGCCTCGTGCCGGTGCTGCCGGACGCGCTGTCGCTGACGCGGGCCTTCCACATGCACATCCACGAGGACCACCGGAAGGCCGCCCACATCCGCGAGGTGGCGGCCTTCATCGTCGGCGCGGTCGAGGCGGCGCAGGCGCTGTTTTCGCAGGCGGGATAGTGCGTCGCACCGGCAAGCTCAGGCAGGATACTGCGCGCCGGATGTCGCGCGACGGGCGCCGACCGGGCTTGTCCTCGCGCCCGCGCAGCCGCTAGCCTGCCTTTCGTATTCTGCGTTCATTCGCGCGCGTCCCCTCGGCGCGTCCCTTTGGAAAGACGGATCCAACGCCATGATCAGCGCCATCGCCCTGCCGCGGCTGATGCGGATCGGAGCCGGTGCGTGCGGGCTGCTGCCGGAGGTGCTGGGGCAGCTCGGGCTGTCCCGGCCGTTCGTCGTCACCGATCCCTACCTCGCCGACAGCGGCCGGGCGGGGCGGCTCGTCGAGCGCCTGGCGGCGGCCGGCGTCCGGGCCGGGCTGTTCTCGCAGACCGTGCCGGACCCGACCGTGGCCTCGGTGGAGGCGGCTTTGGCCGCGCTCAAGGCCGGCGACCACGATTGCGTCGTCGGCTTCGGCGGCGGCAGCCCGATGGACACGGCCAAGGCCGTCGCGGTGCTGGCCCGCCACGGCGGCCACATGCGCGACTACAAGGCGCCCCACAGCCAGGACGCGCCCGGCCTGCCGATCCTGGCGATCCCCACCACCGCCGGCACCGGCTCGGAGGCGACGCGCTTCACCATCGTCACCGACGAGGCCACCGACGAGAAGATGCTGTGCGCCGGCCTCGCCTACCTGCCGGTGGCGGCGCTGGTCGATTACGAGCTGACCCTGAGCAAGCCCGCGCGGCTCACCGCCGATACCGGGATCGACGCGCTGACCCACGCGATCGAGGCCTACGTCTCGCGAAAATCCAACCCGTTCTCGGACGGGTTCGCGCTCGCCGCGATGCGGGCGATCGCGCCGAACCTGCGCCGGGTCTGGACCGATCCGGGCGACCGGGCTGCGCGGGAGGCGATGATGTTCGGCGCGACGCAAGCAGGCATCGCCTTCTCGAACAGCTCGGTGGCCCTCGTCCACGGGATGAGCCGGCCGATCGGCGCGCATTTCCACGTGCCGCACGGGCTTTCGAACGCGATGCTGCTGCCGGCCGTCACCGCCTTCTCGGCGCCCGGCGCGCCCGGGCGCTACGCCGCCTGCGCCCGGGCGATGGGCGTGGCGCGGGAGGGCGACGACGAGCGCAACGCGGTCTCCCGCCTGATCGCCGAGCTGCAGAACCTCAACGACGACCTGCAGGTGCCGACGCCCGGCGACTACGGCATCGACGAGGCCCGGTGGAACGGCCTGATCCCGACCATGGCGGCGCAGGCCCTGGCCTCGGGCTCGCCCGGCAACAACCCGGTGGTGCCGGACGCGGAGGCGATCGCGACGCTGTACCGCCAGGTCTGGGCCGCCTGAGCGGGACGGGCGGGGCAGCGGGATGCGGGCGGCTGCCGGCTCAGGCGGCCTGGCCGCCGTAGGTCGCGAACGAGGACTCGACCTTGTCCGCGAGCGCCGGCTCGACCTCGGCCGAGACCTTGAGGCGCCCGGCGAGCTTCGGCTCGCCGTCGGTGTGGGTCTTCTCGACGCGGCCGTCCTCGATGTCGGCGCCCGCGGTCTCGGTGCCGGCGCTGTTCTCGTCCGAGACCGGCGCGATGGTCACGGCCTTGCGATCGATCTTGTGCTCCTGGACGAGGTGCTCGACCGCCATCTCGGCGTCGCGGCGGGTCTCGAACGTGGCGGCGATGATCTTCGACATGGATCTGGCTCCGATGGCGGGGCGGTCCGGCCCCGCGGGGGTTCCGCCGTCAATCGCAGGCGCGGCGCTCCGTTCCGGATCGCCGCGCCTCGTGCGTCAGTACATCGGCGTGCCGCCGGTGACGGGCACTAGGGCGCCGGACATGTAGCTGCCCTCGCGCGAGGCCAGCAGCACGTAGGCCGGGGCGAGCTCGGCCGGCTGCCCGGCGCGGCCGAGGGGCGTGTCGGCCCCGAGCTGCTCGATCTGCTCGGGGCTCTTCACGATCGGCTGGATCGGGGTCCACACGGGGCCGGGCGCGACGCAGTTCACCCGGATGCCCTTCGGCGCCAGCAGGTTCGACAGCCCGATCGTCAGGCTCGCGATCGCGCCCTTGGTGGCGGCGTAGATCAGCATCGTCTTGTCGGCGACCTTGGCCTGCTGGCTCGTCGAGTTCACGATCGCCGAGCCCGGCTTCATGTGCGGCACCGCCGCCTGGGCGAGGTAGTACATCGCGAAGACGTTGGCGCGGAACGAGCCCTCGAGATCCTCCGCCGTCACGTCGTCGAGCCCTTCGTTGATCGTCTGCGCGGCCGCGTTGTTGACCAGGACGTCGAGGCGCCCGAACGCGGCCACCGTGCGGGCGACGAGGTCGCGGCAATGGGCCTCCTCGCGCAGGTCTCCCGGCAGCAGCAGGACGCGGCGCCCGGCCCGCTCGACCCAGCGCGCCGTCTCCTCGGCATCGGACTGCTCGACCGGCAGGTAGGAGATCGCCACGTCGGCGCCCTCGCGGGCGTAGGCGATCGCCACCGCGCGGCCGATCCCGGAATCACCGCCGGTGATCAGCGCGACCTGATCCGTCAGCAGCCCCTTGCCGACGTAGCTGTGCTCGCCGTGATCGGGGGCGGGGGTCATCCGCGACGACAATCCCGGCCGCTCCTGCTGCTGGTCGCCGGGGAAGGGGGGCCGGGCTCCGGCCTCGCGGGGATCGTCGGTCATGGTTGGCTGCTCCCGGTGTCGCTTCCCATCGAGATAGGGCGCGGCGCCGAGGACGCAGGCGCGACCCGATGACCGCGGCGCCGGCGATCCCGATCAAACGATCGCGGCGACGCCTCAGATCGCCAGGCCGAGCTGCAGCGGTTCCGCGGCGTCGCCGTGGTCGAGGGCCGAGAGCGAGACGCCGAGCAGCCGCACGCTGCGCCGGAGCGGGCGGAGGTCGCGCAGCAGGCCCAGGCTGATCGCCTCCAGGCTGGCGCGGTCGCCGACGGGGGCCGCCAGGGAGCGCGCCCGCGTGACCTGCGCGAAGTCGGAGAACTTCACCTTCAGCGTCACGGTCCGGCCGCGCAGACCCTTGGCGGCGCAGGCCGCCGCGACCTTGTCGAGGATCGGCGCGAGGCGCTCGGCGAGGATTTCGAGGTCGGCGCTG
Organism: Methylobacterium sp. WL116; assembly: GCF_008039455.1. Classification (NCBI taxonomy): domain Bacteria; kingdom Pseudomonadati; phylum Pseudomonadota; class Alphaproteobacteria; order Hyphomicrobiales; family Methylobacteriaceae; genus Methylobacterium; species Methylobacterium sp. WL116. The sequence continues at coordinate 640 of NZ_VRUV01000185.1, read as the reverse complement.
TCGTCGGAGAAGGTGTTCTCGGCACCGATCGACTTGCGGATGCGGTGCGCCCGCACCGGGCGCTCATCGATGCCGCGGGCCACCCCGTGATAGTAGGGGGCGGCGCTGCCGAGGATGGCGGCCAGATCCTCCAGCGAGCGGGCCTTGAGGTCGCGGCCGGTGTGGATGCCGAGGCGGCGCATCTTCGCCTCCGTCACCGGGCCGATGCCGTGGAAGCGGCCGATGGCGAGGTCCTCGACGAAGGCCGGGCCCATCTCGGGGGTGATCACGAACAGCGCGTCGGGCTTGCGGTAGTCCGAGGCGACCTTGGCGAGGAACTTGTTGTACGAGACGCCGGCCGAGGCGACGAGTCCGGTGCGCGCGCGGATCGTGGTGCGGATCGCCCGGGCGACGGCGGTGGCGGTCGGCAGGCCCTGCAGGTTCTCGGTGACGTCGAGGTAGGCCTCGTCGAGGGAGAGCGGCTCGATCACCGGCGTGTGCTCGGAGAACACCGTCCGGATCTCCTCCGAGATGCCGCGGTAGACCTCGAAGCGCGGGCGCACGAACACCAGGTCCGGGCAGAGCCGGCGCGCCGTCACCGAGGGCATCGCCGAGCGCACCCCGAAGGCCCGCGCCTCGTAGCTCGCGGCGGCCACCACGC
>NZ_VRUV01000184.1:0-8089 GCF_008039455.1 Methylobacterium sp. WL116 | reverse complement strand
GCCGCACCTCGGCGCCGGCCGCACGCGCCGCGTCGGCTGCGGCCAGGGCCAGCGCTTCGACCGAACCGGAGCGGGAATAGAAGGCGATCAGCACGCGGGCCGGATCGAGATCGGATTGGGACACGATGATTTCCTCTTCGAGATCACTCGAAGTAGGGCCGGAAACATCCATGGAACCGAGAGCTGCCAAAGGGCCGCGCCACGATGACGTCGATCCGAACCGTCGCGGCGAATGTTGCAGAGACCCGGCGCGAGGTTTGCCCGTCGTGCCGGATCGACGGTCGATAGCGCCACAGGGGCGGACCTATCGCGCGAGCCGCAAGTTACTTGCTCGATGTCCGGCAAGATCGGACGAGCGAGGTTTCACGGTGGCAGAACAACTCTCCGGGCAGTCCGGTCGACAGGGCAAGCGCGGCAAGCCCGCACTCTACGTGCTGGTGGCCAGCGTCGGGCTGATGATCGCGGCCCTGGTCGGCCTCATGGTGTGGCAGGGAGCCAGCGCGCCGCCCGATTATGCCAGCCAGAGCCAGGCGGCCTCGCGGGCGGAGGTCACGGGATCGACGACCGGCAAGGACGGCGGCACGTCGTCCGCGAACACCGGCGCCGTGCCGGCCGGAAATCCGGCCTACCCGCAGCCCGCGAAGCGAAACGCCAACTGAACCGCACTCGGATCCGGGCGTTCCCGGTGCCGACGTCCAGCTTGGGAAAACCCGCAATGACCCTTCGTTCCGAAACGCCACCCGCCCCGGGCAACCTCGATTTCGGCGAGGCGCCGGACAGCGAGAATCCGACCTCGGCGCAGCTGAAGGCCGACATCGACAGCGGCCGGACGGGCGACAAGGCGAGCCATGGCGATGTCGGGGCGGCACCGCTCGGAACCTGCGACGAGGCCGGGGATACGCCCCCGACCCCGCAGCGGATCAAGCTGGCCCGCGAGACCGAGGCGGCATCCGAGCAGGTTCGGGCGGCGGCCGATGTGCACGGCGAACGATCCTGGGTCATGCCGGTGTTCTACAGCGCGATCGTCGCCATCCCCGTGGTGATCGGCGGCGCACTCCTGTTGCTGCGCTGACCGATGGGATGTGTGTCGGCGCGCTTGGTGCCGAGCCCGTCTCGACCGACGATCGGCTCGGCAGGACGGACGGTGCTGGATACGCTTGGTCGGGGAAGATTTTCGGTCGGCCAAGGACCTCGCGACCGGGAACATACGAACGTGATGCCGGAGCCTTTGTAGATGAGGTGCACCCGCCGAAACGGCGTGATCCGGTCGCCCGACGCAGCCGCCGGTGTTTCGCATCACCGACCGTTGCCGCTCTCATGTGGCGGGTACCAGCCTTCGGGTCGGTCGGCGGGCTTCGCGTGCCGCTTGCTCGACCGCTAGCGAATTCTAGGACATCGGCCGTCATCGGTATCGCAGCCGGTGCATCGCCCTTTCCCTGTTGGGTGAGATCGACGAACCACAGGGATTGAGCTTTTCCGATTGGTGATGCCGAAAGCAGGCTTCGAATTCCAAGTGCAGCGACGATATTCATGATGCGCGAAGCTGCTTCTGCCTTCACGCGACCATGCGGCCAATGCGAGCGAAGCCGGCAACCAAAGACGTCGACTTCTGTTGGACAACCATGCCGGTGAAGCGCGACCTCGACCACTCCTTCGTTCTCGTCGTCGAGGACGACGACCTCGTGCGCATGTACGCCGTCGAGATGCTGGAGGATGCCGGCTTCGCGGTGATCGAGGCTCGTCAAGCGGACGAGGCCTGGTTCATCCTGCACGAGCGCTCGGATATCGCGGCGATCTTCACCGACGTCGACATGCCGGGGACGATGTGCGGCGTCACACTGGCCGGACGCGTGTCCGCGGCTTGGCCGGACATCCGGCTTGTCCTGACCTCGGGGCGGCACCGGCTCGCCGACACGGAGGTGCCGGACCACGGCCTGTTCGTGCCGAAACCCTATAAGGCAGCCCAGGTCGTCGACGCGCTGCACCACGCGGCCTGAGATCGATCGGCCGCTCGGCCACCTGCATGGCTCTCATCTGATTCTGCGCGGGAACAGCGCCCGCGATCGTCGCATCACGCGATCCGTCGTGGCGCGCCATCCCCGGGATTCGCCCCGATCGCGGAGCGGTTTTCAATCGATCACCTCGACGATGCGACGGGTTCCCGGCTCGACCAGCACCGGATGGTCGTTGACGATGGTGTAGTTGAAGCCCACGAGCTCGAACTCGCGAGGAACGTCGTAGTAGACGATGCCATCCTCCGGCAGCACGGTCCCGACCCGAACCGGGCCGCCGTAAGCGAACGACGGCCGTCGCTCGGCGTGGGCGTAGATCCGGAAGCGTTCGCGGCGGTCGATCCCGAGGATGCCGTTGGCGGTGCCGACGGCCGCACCGATCGCGCCGCCGACGACGGCTCCGAGTGGGCCGGCCATCTCCTCGCCGCGCCGCGAGCCCTCCCTTGCCCCCTGTTGCAGACCCTGCGCCTGCGCGGCCGTGCCGAGGAGGACGAGGAGTGCGGCCGAGGCCAGGGGGTGACGCATCGAATCGATCCTTAGGGGAGTGGCTTCCGACGGCGAGAGTCCGCGAACGCCGGCACGGTAGCACCGATCGCGCCGGAGCCGGTGGCGAACGTCATCGACCCGCGAGAGGAAGTCGGCGTCCCGCGATCCGATGCAGCCCGGCGATGTCAACGCTGGCCGTTTCGCTTCTGGGCCGCCCGCAGCCGGTCGAGGAGGTCCATGGCCAGGGCGGCGCGTTCCGTCGGCTCGGTGACGGAGCGGCGCAGGACGACGCGTCCCTCTCGGACGACGAGGTCGTCCTCGGCCGGCATCGGCCCGGCCTTGATGCCGGGCCTGAGGTCGGCTGCGATACCCTGCGGGCCACCGCTCAACCGGGCGACGCCGAACGCACGGCAGGCCGCACGCAGGCGCCCGAGGGCGAACAGCGCCGAGACGGGTTCCGGCGGAGCGCCGAAGCGATCCTCGACCTCGCTCGAAAGCGCCTCGATCGCTTCGATGTCCCGGAGGCGCAGCAGGCGGGTGTAGAGGCTAAGCCTGATCTCGGGCTCGGGCACGTAGTCGCCCGGGATGCCGCCGGGAAGCCCGATCTCGATCTCGGGGCACCAATCCTCGGCCTCCTCGCCCTTGGCGAGGCGGAGCGCGAGCTCGAGAAGATGCCGGTAGAGACCGAGGCCGACGAGCTTGGCGTGGCCGGCCTGATCCTCGCCCACGAGATCGCCCGCGCCGCGCAGGTCGAGGTCGCGGGCGCTGATCGCGAAGCCTGCGCCGAGACGGTCCATCGCCTCCAGCGCCCGCATGCGCTGCTCGGCGGCCGGGCTCGGGGGGGCATCGGGATCAAAGAGCAAGTGGACGACGCCGCGGCGCTGGCCGCGCCCGACCCGGCCGCGCAGCTGGTGGAGCTGCGCCAGCCCGAACTTGGCCGCCTCCCAGACCAGCATCGTGTTGGCGCGCGGCACGTCGAGCCCGCTCTCGATGATCGCGGTGGCGAGGAGCACGTCCCCGTCGCCGTCGGCGAAGCGCACCATCGCCTCGTCCATCTCCGACGGTTTCAGGCCGCCATGCGCGACGACGACCTCGAGGTCGGGAACGAGGGCGCGCAGGCGCTCGGCCATCGGCCCAATATCCTCGACGCGAGGACAGACCACGAAGCTCTGCCCGCCGCGCCGGTGCTCGCGAACGAGCGCGTCCTGCAGGGTATCGGGATTGAACGCGGCGACGATCGTGCGGACCGGCTGACGCAGCGCCGGCGGCGTCGCCAGGATGCTGAGGCTCTGAAGGCCGACGAGGGCGGATTGGAGCGTACGCGGGATCGGCGTCGCGGTGAGCGTTAGCACGTGGCCGCCGCCGGCGAGACGACGCAGGTCCGCCTTGGTCTTCACGCCGAAGCGCTGTTCCTCGTCGATCACCGTGAGGGCGAGATCGGCGCAGGCGACGCCGCGCCCGGCCAGGGCGTGGGTTCCGACGGCCAGCCGCACCGTGCCGTCGGCGAGGCCCGCCTTCACGCGCCTGGCCTCGGCCGGGGATACCAGGCGGGAGAGTTGCGCCACCGCGATGCCGAAGCGGCCGAAGCGTCGGCGCAGCGTCTCGGCGTGCTGGCGCGCGAGCACCGTGGTCGGCGCGATGAGCACCGCCTGCCGCCCGGCGAACACCGCTGCCGCCAGCGCGCGCAGGGCCACCTCGGTCTTGCCGAAGCCGACGTCGCCGCAGACGAGCCGGTCCATCGGCACTCCGGAAGCGAGATCCGTCGACACGGCCTCGAAGGCCGCGGCCTGGTCGTGCGTCGGCGGAAAGCCGAAACCGGCCGCGAAGCGCTCCATCTCCCGAGCCGGAGGCCGGATCGCCGGGACGCCCGCCTCGCGACGTTCGCGGGCCGTCTCCAGCATATGGCGGGCGGTCCGCGCCATCGTCGCCTCGGCCTCTAGGCGGCGGCGGGCCCACGTGCCACCGTCGAGCTTGTCCAGGGTGACGGCGCTCGGCTCGGAGCCGTAGCGCCAGATCCGGTCGGCCTGGGCGACGGGCACCATCAGGACGGCGTCGTCGGCGAACCGCAGGCGCAGGGCTTCCGTCGCCGGCCTGTCGCCGACCGCAGCGACCTGCTCCAAGCCCTCGAAGACGCACAGGCCGCGGTCGCGGTCGACCGCGACGTCGCCGGGGCGCAGATCGACCTCGCACAGCGGCAGGACGTGGCCTGCGGGACCGACCGGCGCGGCGTCCGGGCCGTAGAGGTCGGCCGCCGCGATCACGGTGGCGCCGTCGGCGTGGAAACCCGCCCCGAGGGGCGCCTGCAGGGCGAGGACCTCCCCCGGTTTGGCCGAGGCCACCTCCGCCCAACCGTCGATCAGGCGAACCGCGCGGTCGGCCACCGCGGATGCTTCGCGCACGAGCCGGCGCAGCGGAAGCGTCGGGCCGGCCAGGACGATCCGCCGCCCGGCCTTCAACTCCGCGCGGAGAACCTTGGCGAAGGCAGCCGTCGGACGCGTGGCCCCCGCCAGGCTCGGCAGGGCGATGTCCTTGGCCGCGTCCCGGGTCGCCGCGGAGAGCGTCCGCGCCTCGACCGCCTTCGTCCAATCCGAGAGCGACAGATACAAGTCGTCTCCGCGCCCCACGTCGCTCCGGCCGTTCCGCCCGGCGCGCTTCATCGCGCGCGCCTCGTCGATCTGTTCGAAGAAGGCGGCCATCCGCGCGGACGCTCCCTCCTCGACCACGAGGCCGGCATTGGGAAGATAGTCGAGGGGCGTCACCAGGCGTGGGTAGAATCGGGCGAGGGCGTGCTCCTGGCCGGTGAAGGGGCGCAGCCGCTCTTCCGAACCCGCGGCGAGGACGATCTCGGTGGCCGGATCGATCACGAGGCGGTCGACGTCTCCGACCGATCGCTGGGTGATCGGATCGTAGACCCGGATCGCCGTGACGCGGCCGTCCGCATGCTCGATGCGGGACGGCCTGGCCGCGTCGGCCGGGAACACCTCGATGGTGCGGCCGCGCACGGCGACCTCACCCGGCTCGTCGACGCGCTCGTCCACGACGTAGCCGAGACGGACCAGGGCGGCGGTGATCCGCTCCGGATCGATCCGGTCGCCGATCGCGAGGGGCACGTGCGCGTCGTCCCAGGTCGCTCGTGGCGGGACGCGCTGGGCGAGCGCCGGCCCCGTGGTCATGACGAAGTCCGGCGGCGCTCCCTTACCGCTCAGCCGGCGGAGCACCGCGGCGCGCGCTCCCATCGTCGCCCGGGACGGCGACGCGTGGTCGAACGGCAGGCAGTCCCATTCGGGGTAGACGAGGATCTCGGCGTTCGGAGCGAGCGCGCGCAGGACGCGGGCGAGGTCGTCGAGACGACGCGCGTCGCGCGCGACGTGCACGACCGGCTTCGACGCGTTCGACCGGCTCGATCCGGCCTGCGCAGCAATGTCCAGGAGCGAAACCGCGAGCGCCCCAATCGGAACGAGGGGGGCGTCGTCCAGCTGCGCAGGTGCCGGCTCTGCCACCTTCCGTCGACGCTCGGCCATTCCGCACTCCGTCCGCAACCCTTGGGACTCCGGCAACGCGGTTCGGTCCGGACCGGTCCCATCCGAAAGGCGGCTATTCACAGCTCAAGCGTGCGGCGTGCCGCCGCTCGCACCGCCCGCCGTCGAGCCCGCGCCACGGTGGCGCGGCAGGGCGTCGAACTAGCCGCAGCGTTAGGGCATCTCGGCCTCGACGTGGGCACGGAGAGGAAAGCCGCCAGAAGATCGGCACCGCTCTTGGGGGAACGCACCGCACCGATCCACAAGCTATCCTATGTTAGTGCGAATCCCCTCCGAAGGTGCAGTTCTAGACCATCGCTGACCAGAATCCCGGCCGTCAGCGCCTGCGAGACGCTCGTGCTCCCGCCGTTTCCAGCGCGGCAAATCCCATGGCGGGTCCCGACAACGACGTTCGTGCGGATGGCGCGGGTCGGCGCCTCGACGGCGGACGCGCCCCGATCGCCCGGGCGCGCCCATCGATCACGGGACCGGGGCCCGGCCGATGAGCGGGCCGCCGTCGGCAGAACCGGAGGGCGTGCCGTGTTACCGGGCGATGATGTTCGGCGCGGACGGCCGGATGGTCCTGCAGGCCGTGATCGCCGCGGCGGGCGACGACGACGCCAAGGCGCAGGTGCAGGCCCTGGTGGATGGTCACGGTATCGATCTATGGGATCAGCTACGCTTCATCGCTCGGTTCGAGCCGGACCCGGCGCCACCGCAAGTCCGAGACGCCGCGGCGCGATCCTCCGATCGCGCAGGGATGCAGATCAGGCCCAACGAAGATCAGTGAACGCATGGACGACGACGACGCACCGATCCCGATCGAGCAGATCCGGCAGCGGGCCTACGACCTCTGGGACCGCAATCACCGCCCGGAAGGCCAGGAGATGCGATTCTGGGTTCTGGCCGAGCGGGAATTGAAGGCGGAACGGAAGAACCGAGGCGAAAACCGGAACGCCGATCCGCATCATACGTGAGGCTCCGGCGGCCCAAGGCCCCCGGACCGACCAGATCGTCCCGAGGGACGACCCGCTAGCCCCCTGCGGCGGTTTCTTCGAGGCGCTCGGCCGCGTACCGGGCGCGTGCCGCGCCGTCGCTCGCCGACCCCGTGCGCATGCACCAGTCGATGAACGCGCCCAGCTCGATCGGTACGCGAACGACGTCGACGCCGCTGCGCTGCACCTCACGCTCGACCTGCTCGGCGGACATGCGCCACGCCTCGTACGACGCCAACAGCTTGGCGCCGTCGACGAGGCCGTGACGGAGCGCGTCGTAGTGCTCGGGGCCGTACCAAGGCAGACCGACGCGGCGCGGGCGACTCATCGGGTACCCTGTGTGTGAAGCGGTCGACATGCGGCGTTCTCTGCGCGTCAGCTACCCGGTCACGGCCGCGGTGACCATCCGGCGCTCGCCGCATCCGCGGCAGAACCGCTCGAACGTGCTCTTGCGCTGGGAACACGCCGAGCAACGCTCGAACACCCCAAGCCCGCAATGCGGGCAGAAGTTCGTGGCGGGATCGTCGAGGGCGATCCCGCGCTCGCAGCCGGGACAGACTTTCCGGGCGAGGCGCGCGAGCGCTTCGTCGGTGGCGATCTCGGTGCGGCGCTCGGCATCCGGCCGCGCTTCCACCAGGGCTTGCCGCTCGCGGTAGGCGTGAAGCGCGTTGATCGCGGCGCGGCCGCCCACGAGCGTCAGGACCGCGCCGACGCCGTACTGCACGTAGCCGCCGTAGCTCGGCAGGTAGGGCACCAGCTCGACGAAGAACGCGAAGGCCGCGGCGAAGGCGAATCCCCAGACGAACGGCCAGTTGCGCGTGCGCCGGCGCTTCAACAGAAGCCACCCGGCGAGGATCAGGAGAGGCAGCGTGAGGGCGAGCCGATAGCCGAACACCCGCAGTTCCTGACCGCGCTCGGCCGAATCGAGCCGGGCCTGCGCCTCGGCCTGCAGGGCGCCGTCGGCGGCCGAGATGCCGGTCGCCTCCGTCGGGATCGACGGCTTCGACGCGTTCCTCGGGGCCTGCGCGTGGTGTGCTGCGAGCTCCGGCGTGCCGGAATGCCCAAAGCTTCTCCAGAG
>NZ_VRUV01000183.1:0-8101 GCF_008039455.1 Methylobacterium sp. WL116 | reverse complement strand
CTCCTGCGCCCGCCCGAGCCATAGGCTGTTGACGAGCCAGGCCGCCGAGAGCGGCACCGCCACCACCGAGGCCGCCGCCGCGCCGAACCCGAGCGCCCCGAGGCCGGCATAGGACCACGCGCCGGCCTGGTCGCCCAGGCGGTAGACCACCGTGTCGATGAAGCTCTTGGCCTTGTAGCGGTCCTCCCGCGGCACCACCGTGAACAGCACCTCGCGGATCGGCCGGCTGATCGCGAAGTTGCCCGCCCGCCGCAGCACCTGGAAGCCGACGATGGCGGCGATGGACGGCGCCAGCGCCAGCAGCCCGAAGCCGAGGATGCTCAGCGCGGGCAGGATCGCCAGGGTGAGCCCGACGCCGATCCGGCGCACGATCCGCCCGGTGAGGAAGAACTGCACCCCCAGCGTCAGCACGTTCACCGCCAGGTCGACGCCGGCGAAGAACGCCGTCTGCGCCGCCCGGTCGGGGAAGCTCGCCTTGGCGATCGCCGCCTGCTGGAAATACAGGTAGGTCGAGGTCACCGAGAACAGCAGCAGGAACAGCGAGATGTTCAGGAGGTAGGGCGAGGCGAACGTCCGGGTGACGCCGGCGAACACGCTGCCGCCGATCACCTGTCCCGTCCCCTGCTCCGGCCCGCCGGACGGCGCCTGCCGCAGCCGTTCCGACAGGCGGGCGAGCCCGCGCATGCTGAACACGGCGCATTCGAGCAGCGCGACCGCGCCGAGCATCAGGCCCCAGGTCGGCACGGTCTTGGCGAGCAGCGCGGTCGTCGCCGAGCCGGCGATCGCCCCGAGCGTCGCGCCGGCCGCGATGAAGCCGAACAGGCGCTTGCCCTGGCTCGTCGAGAACACGTCGACGATGGTCGCCCAGAAGATCGACACCACGAACAGGTTGAAGATCGAGAGCCAGACGAAGAACACCCGCCCGATCCACACGTCCCAGTCCGGCGGGGCGAGGTAGAGCGCCAGCGCGAACAAAAGGATGTTGGCGCCGAAGAACCGGTAGGTCAGCGGCACGAAGCGCGCGCGCGGCATGCGCTTGACCAGCCAGGCGAAGGGCAGGTTCAGCGCCAGCATCCCGACCAGCGTCGCCGTGAACAGCCAGGGCAGGTTCTCGATGCCGCCGGCCACGCCCATCTGGTCGCGGATCGGCCGCAGCACGTAGTAGGCGGCCAGGATCGAGAAGATGTAGGCCCAGGACCAGGCCAGGGCCGGCCCCTCTCCGGGCCGGACGCCGATCAGGCGCGCGAGGGCGTTCGAAGGCGCGGCCTCGCTCGGCGGCGTTGCGTGATTCATCGGGTCAACTTGTTGCAAGGACCGGCTCCGACGCGCCCTCCCCCGCAGAGGGGAGAGGGAGTTGCCCGGTGGCCATCGTCACGGCGTCAGCCCGAGGGTCTTGCGCAGCTCCGGCGCGGTCTTCTCGTGGCCGAAGCCCGGCGAGCCCATGGCGAACTTGCTCGCGTCCTTCAGGCCGCCGACCACCACCGGGTCGAAGCCGGCATCGTGCACGAGGCCCTCGGCGACCTTGAGGGCGCTGGCGTCGTCGCCGGCGATCGGGATCGCCATGCGGCCGCCGGCCCGGTCGGCCCCGCCGTTGGCGCCCTCCTTGGCGAAGACCTTGTAGTTGGCGGCGTTGAACGCCCGGACGAGCCTGGCGCCGGGGAAGTACTTCTCCGAGGTGGCGCCGATGCCGTTGGCCTGGACCTCGTCGTAGAGCTCGCCGTCGCGCGCCTTGGTGGCGTTGCCGGCATCGAGCACGACCTTGCCCTTGAGCGCGGCGGCGTAGGATGTCGAGAGCTCCGGATAGGCCTTGTACGGCACCGCCACGAGCACCGCGTCGCCGAAGGCGATCGCCTCCTCGGGCGTGCCGGCCTTGGCCTTGCTCCCGAGGGCCTCGATCAGGGCCTTCAGGGTCTCGGGATGGCGGGAGGAGAACATCACCTCGTGCCCGTCCTTGACCCAGAGGCTCCCGATCGTGCCGCCGATGTTGCCCGAGCCGATCACGCCGATCCGGATTTTCTTGGATGCTTCCTGCGCCATCGCCGGAAACGCGAGGCATGCGAGGCCGGCGATGAGCGCGGCACGACGGGAAAGTCCCAAAAGGTCAGAGCGCATCGATGAAGGCCTCCATTCGTTTCCGCTCGGCCGCGTCGGGCAGGCGCCCGCGGGCTGCGGCGAGGTTGTCCTCGACGTAGGCGACCTTCGCCATGCCGGGGATCGGGCAGGTCACGGCCGGGTGGCCGAGGACGTATTTCAGGAAGAATTGCGGCCAGGTCTCGCAGCCGAAGCCCTTGGCGAAGTCCGGCACCGCCTTGCCCTGGACCGCCTTGAACAGGCGGTCGCGCCCGAACGGCACGTTGACCATCACCGCCTGCCCCCGGTCGGCGGCGAGCGGCAGGATGCGCTCGGCGGCCTCGCGGTTGTCGATCGCGTAGTTGACCTGGATCGCGTCGAGGGTCTCGCCGCGCATCACCCGCTCCAGCCCGTCGAACTGCCCGTCGCGCCAGACCGTGACGCCGAGGTAGCGGATCCGCTTCTCGGCCTTGAGGTCGCGCAGCACCGCGAGGTTCTCGGTCGCGTCGATCAGGTTGTGCACGGCCAGCAGATCGATCCGCGCGACCTTCATCCGCGCCAGCGAGCGCTCGAACTCGGCGCGCGTCGCCTCGCGGCCGGTGGTGTCCACCTTGCTCGCCAGGAACACCTTCTCGCGCAGGGCCCCGTCCGGGAGGATGAGGCCGAGCACGTCCTCCGCCGTGCCGTAGCTCGGGGCGGTGTCGATCACCGATCCGCCGAGCGCCACGAAGCGCTCCACCGCCGCCCGCAGCGGCGCGACGGCGTCCGGCGTCGGCGCGACCTCGTAGCGGCGCGAGGTGCCGATGCCGACCACCGGCAGCAGCTCGCCCGTCGACGGGATCGGCCGGCGGATCAGCGCCTCCTCCGCCGCGAGGGTTTGGGCCAAGGGTAGCAGCCCGGCGGCGGCGATCAGCGCGCGGCGGGACAGGCGGCTGGGTGCGGAAGAGGCTGCGAGAGGCATCGCGGAAGGCTCCGTGGCGCAAGGCGTGCCGGGACTCAACTAGGGCAACCGTGAGTAAGCGCCCGCCTTTTCTCGATTGTGACTCCGCGAGCCGTTCGGGCGGCTCTGCGATCAATCCTCTTCCGGCGGATCCTCGAACTCCGCGCCCTCCGTGTCGGGGGCGATGCGGAACCGGTACTCGTCGATGGCGAGGAACGCCCGGTGCACCGCCTGCGGGTCGAGGCCGTCGCGCACCACCAGGGTCTGGAAGTCGATGAACAGGCGGGCGATGCGCGCCTCCCCCGTCAGGGCTTGGAGGGCCGAGGAGCCGGCCCCGCCGCGCATCATGAAGCGCTTGGCCGCGCCCTCCGTGTCGGGGAGGGGCAGCACCGCGACCTGGCCGGCGGTGTCCGGGCGCAGCTCCGCCCAGCGCGCCGGCGTCCAGGCGATGATGGCGTCCGATTGCTTCACCGACCGAGCCTCCGCATGCCGTCCCCCGGCGAGCGGCCTACAGAAAGCGCGCGGCCCGGAAAAGGCCTACGGCGCGCGCACCACCTGCCCGCGGATCTCGCCCTTCGGGTTCGCGGCGGTGTGGAGGTTGACGTAGATCTTGCCCGCGACGAGGTCGGCCGCCTTGGCGTCGTCGATCGTGGCCGAGCCCTCGAACGGGCTGGCGGCGGCGGTCACCGGGATCAGCACGCCGGCATTGGCGCCGGCCTCGGCCGGACCATGGAAATGCGCGGCCGTCACGGGCCCGGTCAGCCCATTGTAGCTGCCCTTCCAGGTCAGCGTCTTGCTCGCCGGATCGTAGGTCGCCGAGACCTCTCCGGTGCCCTTGCTGTCGTTGGCGGGCACTTCCGAGCTTGCCTTCAGCGCAGCCCGGTACGCCAGGCCTTCGGCTGCCGACGCCCCGGAGACGGTCGCGGACAGCGCGAAGGCGGACAGCGCCAATGCGGCGAAGCCGCCGCGGACGGTGCGGATCATCGGATCCTCCCTTTCGGCAAGCCGGCGTGGCTCGCATCCGGGAAGATAGGCGCATCGGAGCGCCCGGCGATCACGTTGTCGCGTGCGGCCGGCGCCGTGGCGTCGGCCCGCGTGTCAGGCGATGTCGGAAGCGGACGCGTCGGGCGTGCTGGCGCGGGCGATCCGGGCGGCGGACTTCACCATCGCCAGGACGTCGCGGCGCATCTGCAGGTCGGCGATCGCGGCGTAGGCCTTCAGCAGCTCCGCGGCGCCGGCGATGCCGAGGAAGGGCAGGCTCGTGCCGTCCTCGAAGCTGCGGGCCTCGCCGGGCTCGCTCTCGAAGAAGGTCGAGACCGGGACGCCGAGATGGTCGGCGATCGTCTGCAGGCGGCCGGCGCCGACGCGGTTGCGGCCCTTCTCGTACTTCTGGACCTGCTGGAAGCTTACCCCCAGCGCCTGGCCCAGGGCGGTCTGGCTGATCCCGCGGGCGGCCCGAAGCACCGCGATGCGGTTGCCGACGGTGTGGTCGGCATCGGTCGGCTTCTTCTGTTCCGCGGTCGTCATGGGGCTGGCGTCACAGGGTTCGTGCTGTCGGGCGGGATGCCCGGATGTGCGGTGTAACCGGCGCTCTCGGAATATAATCAAGAGGAGCACTGTAATCGTGGTATCAATCTATACCTTTCCAACGGTGCAGCCACGCTTTTTTCGAATGGCCGGTATCCCGCACGGCAGGGGTCGACGTTTCTTAAGGCAACCGCGCTGTCATGGCGTGACGGGAACGCGTTGCGGAAAACGTACCTAAAGTATGTCGATTGATTCGGGCAACACCCCCGTCCGCCCCATCGGCCGAATCCGATCCATCGACGCCCTGCGTGGTCTCGCCGCAACGATGGTGATGCTGCACCATTACCTCTTCAGCTACGAAGGCCGCATCGGGCCGCATGTCGACCGCGTTCCGAGCTTCGCCGCCGGGCATTTCGGCGTCGAGCTGTTCTTCATCCTGAGCGGTTTCGTGATTGCCGGTACGCTCGGGCGGACGCCGTCCCTCGGAGACTACGCCGTGCGGCGGGTCGCGCGGCTGTATCCCGCCTTCCTCGTCTGCTCGGGGGTCACGCTGGGGATCTTCGCCCTCGGCGGCCCGAATCCCGTGGGGATCACGCCGGGCGCGGCCCTCGCGGGTCTGACGATGCTCAGTTCGCTGATCCGGGTGCCGCCGATCGATCCGTCCCACTGGACGCTGACCTACGAGGTCGCCTTCTACGCCCTCGCCGCCCTCGCCCTGATCCATAGGGGCCCGGCGACCGATCCCGGGCTGCGCCTGGAGCGGATCTGCGCCGGATGGCTCGCCGCGGCGTTCGTCGGCACGCTGGTCCTTCCGGTCCGGACGCTGCAGGTGGTCGTGCTCCTCAACCTTCCCTTCGCGCTGCTGTTCGTGATTGGGGCGATGCTCGCGCGCCTCGCGGCGGGCGCGCTGACCCCCCTCGGCCTCGGGGCGCTCGCCGCCGTGTTCGGCTTCACCGCCCTCGGGCCCGCCGTCGACTACGGCGGCGTCGGGACGGGCTTCTATGTCCTGCTCGTGCTCGGCTTTGCCGGCACGGTCCTCGCCGCCGCGACCGGGCGGCTGCCCTGGCTCGGCTGCGCGCCCCTGGTTTTCCTCGGGGCGATCTCCTACCCGCTCTACCTCGTCCACCAGATCCTCGGCTACGCGATCATCCGGGCGCTGGAGGCCGGCGGATGGTCGTCCGGATCGGCGATCCTCGCGGCCGTCCTCGCCTCGGTCGGGCTCGCGACCGTGATCCGCTACGCCGTCGAGACGCCGGGACAGCGCGCGATCCGCCGCGCCTTCGACCGGACGCGGTCGTCCGTGCCCGACACCGCCGAGCCGGCCCGATCCTGATGGGATCCTTATGGATTCGGCGCCGCCTCCCTCTCGCATTCCTACGGCGCGTCCGGCCACTCTGACGATCACGGCAAGCAGGTCGCCGGGGCGGATCGGTCGAAGCGGACCGGTCGGCCCACGACCGCGTTGCCGGCTCCTCGTCGTCCGGACGCCCGCCATGCTCGACCTCGTCTTCCTCGCCGAAGGCCTCGCCTTCTTCGCCCTCGCGGTCGGCTATGCCGGCCTGTGCGCGCGCCTGTGAGGGCCCCGCCATGCCCTACGGCCTGTCTCTCGACCTGACCCTCGGCGCCCTCGTGACGGTCGGCCTCCTCGCCTACCTCGCCTACGCCCTCGTCCGCCCCGAGCGGTTCTGAAGGACACCAAGCCCATGACCGTGAACGGCTGGATCCAGATCGCGCTCTTCTGCGCGGTCGTGCTGGCGCTCGTGCGCCCCCTCGGCGGCTACATGACCCGCGTGTTCGCGGGCGAGCGGACGTTGCTCTCGCCCGTGCTCGAGCCGATCGAGCGCGGGCTCTATCGCCTGGCCGGCATCGACCGGACCCACGAGCAGCACTGGCTCGCCTACGCCACCGCGATGCTCGTCTTCCACGCGGCCGGCTTCGTGCTGCTCTACGGCCTGCTGCGGCTGCAGGCGGCCCTGCCGCTGAACCCGGACGGGCAGGGCGCCGTGGCGCCGGACCTCGCCTTCAACACCGCGGCGAGCTTCGTCACCAACACCAACTGGCAGTCCTACGGCGGCGAGACCACGCTCTCGTACCTGTCGCAGATGCTGGGGCTGACCCACCAGAACTTCCTGTCGGCCGCGACCGGCATCGCCCTGGCCGTCGCCCTCGTCCGGGGATTCTCGCGGGCCTCGGCGCGGACGGTGGGCTCGTTCTGGGTCGATCTCACCCGCTGCACCCTCTACCTGCTGCTGCCGCTCTGCGTCGTGTTCACGCTGTTCCTGGTCTGGCAGGGCATCCCGCAGACCTTCGGCGGCGCCGTCGCGGCGACGACGCTCGAGGGCGCGCAGCAGACCATCGCGGTCGGGCCGGTGGCGAGCCAGGTCGCGATCAAGATGCTCGGCACCAACGGCGGCGGCTTCTTCAACGCCAACGCCGCCCACCCGTTCGAGAACCCGACCGCGCTGTCGAACTTCGTGCAGATGGTCTCGATCTTCGCGATCGGCGCCGCGCTCACCAACCTGTTCGGCCGCAGCGTCGGCGACGAGCGTCAGGGCTGGGCGATCCTGGCCGCGATGGCCGTGCTGTTCGGGGCCGGGATCGCGGTCACCTACGGCGCCGAAGCCGCCGGCAGCCCGGTCCTGAACGCGCTCGGGCTTCCCGGCGGCAACATGGAGGGCAAGGAGATCCGGTTCGGGATCGTGGCCTCGGCGCTGTTTGCCGTCGTCACCACCGCCGCCTCCTGCGGCGCGGTCAACGCCATGCACGACTCGTTCACCGCGCTCGGCGGCATGATCCCGCTGATCAACATGGAGCTCGGCGAGATCATCGTCGGCGGCGTCGGCGCCGGGCTCTACGGCATGCTGGTCTTCGTCATCGTCACGATCTTCGTCGCCGGGCTGATGGTCGGGCGCACGCCGGAATACCTCGGCAAGAAGATCGAGGCGCGCGAGGTGAAGATGGCGATGCTCGCCATCCTCTGCCTGCCGCTGATGATGCTCGGCGGCACCGCGCTCGCCACCGTGGTCGCGGCGGGGCTCGCGGGGCCCGCCAATGCCGGCCCGCACGGCTTCTCCGAGATGCTCTACGCCTTCACCTCGGCGGCGGCCAACAACGGCTCGGCCTTCGGCGGGCTGACGGCGAACACGACCTTCTACAACACCACGCTGGCGGCCGGCATGCTGGTCGGGCGGTTCTTCGTGATCGTCCCGGCGCTCGCCATCGCCGGCGCGCTCGCCGCCAAGAAGACCGTGCCGGCCTCGTCCGGAACGTTCCCCACCGACGGCGGCCTGTTCGTCGGGCTCCTCGTCGGCGTGATCCTCATCGTCGGCGGCCTGACCTTCTTCCCGGCGCTGGCGCTGGGGCCGATCGTCGAGCACCTCGCCGGCGGCCTCGGCCAGACCTTCGCGGCGGGGGGCTGACCCGTGGGCCGCACCCTCCTCCACGCCGCCCCCCGCACAGCACACCGCCCCTTGCCGCGGCGCTCGACAAGGCTTGAGCGTCACGGCCTGAGGCTCACGCCGCCGGCGCCTTCTCCCGGTCGGCCCCGCGCGACACCTTCAGCAG
>NZ_VRUV01000182.1:0-8116 GCF_008039455.1 Methylobacterium sp. WL116 | reverse complement strand
CGCCGACGACCGCCCGGCCCGTGCCCGGCGCGGGCGCATCGGAAAGGTCTTCCGGCTCGCCGCGACCGGGGTGATCCTGCTGCTCGCGTTCCTCGCCGCGGCGGTGGTCTGGTCGTACTACGTCACCGCGCCGTGGACGCGCGACGGGCGGGTGCGGGTCCAGGTCGCCAGCATCGCGCCGCAGGTGTCGGGGCAGATCGTCGAGCTTCGCGTCGGCGACAACCAGACCGTGAAGCGCGGCGACGTTCTCTACGTGATCGATCCGTTCGACTTCGAGGTGAACGTCGCCTCGGCCGAGGCCGAGGTGAAGAACCGCGAGGCCGACCTTTCCGTCAAGAACGCCCAGTCGGCGCGGCGGCAGGCGCTGACCACGGTCTCGACCTCCGTCGAGGAGAAGCAGCAATACGCGGGCACCGCCAAGATCGCCGAGGCGGCCTTGGAGACCGCCAAGGCGCAGCTGTCGCAGGCCAAGACCAACCTCGCGCGCACCCAGGTGAAGTCCACCGTCAACGGCCGCGTGACCAACCTGCTGCTGCGCACCGGCGACTACGCCTCGACGGGCACCTCGAACATCTCGGTGATCGACACGGACTCGTTCTGGGTCGACGGGTATTTCGAGGAGACCAAGATGGAGAACATCCATGTCGGCGACCCGGCAGAGATGGCGCTGATGGGCTATTCCGGGCACCTGCGCGGCACGGTCGAGAGCATCACGCAGGGCATCTCCACCGCGAATGCGGCACCGAGCACGCAGGGCCTCCCCAACGTCGATCCGGTCTACACCTGGGTGCGGCTGGCGCAGCGGGTGCCGGTGCGGATCCGCCTCGGCCACGTGCCGCCGGGTGTTCCCCTGGTCGCCGGCATGACCGCGACGGTCGTCGTCGGCGAGGGCGGCACGCCGCCGCCGGCCTGGTTCATGAATCTGCGCCGGCGCATCACCGGCGAGCCGGCGCCGACCCGGGAGGCGGAGGCCGAGAAGCGCTGAGGCCGGCGCCGTCCGAGCCCGCCGGGCCGTGTTGCAGAAAGTTGCGGCCTGCCGCGTGTCCCTGTACCGGCGCGCCCGGATGCGCGGGCTCGCGAGGAACGCCATGACACGCCGCCCCCTGTACGTCCTCATCGCCGCCGCCGGGCTGGCGCTGGCCGCGACCGGCGCCCGGGCCGCGCCAGCCAAGGCGGCGGTGTTCGACGTCCAGTTCGCGAACCGGTCGCCCGTCGCCCCCGACGCGGCCGAGATGGGGCGCCTGAAGCGCATCGGCACCGTGTTTCGCGACCTTCTGCAGAAGAAGGGCCTGTTCACGGTGGTCTCGGCCGAGCCGGACCAGGAGGAGGTCGCCAGGAGAGCGGACCTGCGTCGCCGCAACAGCTGCGCCGTCACCGTCGCGAAAAGGCTTGGGGCCGACACCGCGATCACCGGCGAGGTCCAGAAGGTCTCGAACCTGATCCTCGACCTCGATGTCTACGTGAAGCCGGTCGCCGACGACGCGCCGAAGCAGGCCTGCAGCGTCGACCTGCGCGGCAACACCGACGAATCGTTCGATCGCGCCGTGCCCCACATGGTCGAGAACAACATGAGCGACGGGCCGTAGGACCGGTCGATCCTAAGGATCTCGCAGAGCTTGCGACGCCGACCCGATCGATGTCGCGACGCATCAAGAGGTCGCCCATCATCGTCCAGGCGATCTTTTGCGGTGCGATCGACTATTCGCACATGCGAAGACTGGAAAGAGCAGCCGAAATGCACGCTTGACGTCGTGGTCTGTCGGGATCAGTCTATCTCCGTGCTTCGCCGATGGCGAAGCCGAGGCCGACCGGTGGGGTGAGCCTTCCGCCGGAGCAGGCAGGAGGAGACGAGCATGACTCCACCGCAGCGCGACGCCGCCACGACGACTTCGTGACCTGTTCGGCCCGAGGTCCAGCGGCATCAGACGGACGACGGACGGAAGCGGCCTCAGGGGCGCAGAAGCGGCCGGCACGGCTCGCCTTCGAATGCGCGAAATGCCCCGGCTCGGCCGCTTCCGCCCGGTTCTCAGATTCTACTCGATCCCGAGCTTGCTCTTGAGCAGGGCGTTGACCGCCGCCGGGTTCGCCTTGCCGCCGGTGGCCTTCATGGTCTGGCCGACGAACCAGCCGAGCAGCGTCGGCTTCTCCTTCGCCTGCTGAACCTTGTCGGGGTTCTTGGCGATGATGTCGTCGACCGCCGCCTCGATCGCGCCGGTATCGGTGACCTGCTTCATGCCGCGGGCCTCGACGACCGCGCGCGGGTCTCCGCCTTCCGTCCAGACGATCTCGAACAGGTCCTTGGCGATCTTGCCCGAGATGACGCCCTCGCCGATCAGGTCGATGATCCGGCCGAGCTGGTCGGCGGAGACCGGCGTCGCGTCGATGCCGATGCCTTCCTTGTTGAGGCGGCCGAACAGCTCGTTGATCACCCAGTTCGCGGCCGCCTTGCCGTCGCGCCCGCGCGCCACCGCCTCGTAGTAGTCGGCCGACGCCCGCTCGGCCACGAGCACGTTGGCGTCGTAGGCGCTGAGCCCGAAATCGGCGACGAAGCGCGCCTTCTTGGCGTCCGGCAGCTCGGGCAGGCCCTCGGCGAGGGCGTCGACGTAAGCCTGGTCGAACTCGAGCGGCAGCAGGTCCGGATCGGGGAAGTACCGGTAGTCGTGCGCCTCTTCCTTGGAGCGCATCGAGCGGGTCTCGCCCTTGGCCGGATCGTACAGGCGGGTCTCCTGGGAGATCGTGCCGCCATCCTCGATGATCGCGATCTGGCGCCGCGCCTCCGACTCGATCGCCTGGCCGATGAAGCGGATCGAGTTGACATTCTTGATCTCGCAGCGGGTGCCGAGCGGCTGGCCGGGACGGCGCACCGAGACGTTCACGTCGGCGCGCAAGCTGCCCTTCTCCATGTCGCCGTCGCAGGTGCCGAGGTAGCGCAGGATGGTGCGCAGCTTGGTCACGTAGGCGCGGGCCTCCTCGGAGGAGCGCAGGTCCGGCTGCGAGACGATCTCCATCAGCGCGACGCCGGAGCGGTTAAGGTCGACGAAGCTCTGGGTCGGGTTCTGGTCGTGCAGCGACTTTCCGGCATCCTGCTCGAGGTGCAGCCGCTCGATCCCGACGGTGATCGACTCGCCGTCGAGCAGGTCGACGACGACCTCGCCCTCGCCGACGATCGGGTCCTTGTACTGCGAGATCTGGTAGCCCTGCGGCAGGTCCGGGTAGAAGTAGTTCTTCCGGTCGAACACCGAGCGGTGGTTGATCCGCGCCTTCAGGCCGAGGCCGGTGCGCACCGCCTGGGCCACGCATTCCTCGTTGATCACCGGCAGCATGCCGGGCATCGCCGCATCGACCAGCGAGACGTGGTCGTTCGGCTCGGCCCCGAACTCGGTGGAGGCGCCGGAGAACAGCTTCGAGCGGCTGGTGACCTGGGCGTGGATCTCCATGCCGATCACCACCTCCCAGTCGTGCTCGGCGCCCTTGATGAGCTTCTTCGGGTTCAGGGGAGCCGTCATGCTCGGACTTTCATGCAACGGGGCGCCGGGGCGCCGCGGAGTGTCGTGGCGGTGCGGGGACCGGTCAAGGCGCGTGCGGCCGCAGGATCCGCCGGGCGGTGAAGCCGAGGATCGACCACAGGATGGCCGCGCCCACCCGCACCGGGAAGAAGGTCGGCCCGTCGTGGCTGACCGGTGCCGGCCACGGGATGCCGATCGCGGTGACCGCCCAGGAGAACAGCACCGCGGCGACGAAGCCGGCGATGACCGCGACGAACAGCTTGCCGAACTGATCGGCCGACCAGCCGAGATAGAGGCAGACCGCGATCAGGACCGGGTCGAACCCGGCCCAGATCCAGACCGTCCAGGGATAGTAGGGGACCGTCACCACCAGGCCTTCGGCAGGACCGTGCGTCCGGCAGCGCGCTCGATCACCTCGGCCGTGGCGAACAGGGTCTCCTCGTCGAAGGGGCGGCCGATGAGCTGGAGCCCGAGCGGCAGGCCCTGGCCGTCGAGGCCGGCCGGCACCGCGATGCCGGGAAGACCGGCCATGTTCACCGTCACGGTGAAGACGTCGTTGAGGTACATCTCGACCGGGTCGGCCGAGGCCTTCTCGCCGATGCCGAAGGCGGCCGACGGCGTCGCCGGCGTCAGGATCGCGTCGATTCCGGCCGCGTAGGCCTCCTCGAAGTCGCGCTTGATCAGCGTGCGGATCTTCTGGGCGCGGACGTAGTAGGCGTCGTAGTAGCCGGCCGAGAGCACGTAGGTGCCGATCATGATCCGGCGCTTGACCTCGCGGCCGAACCCCGCCGCGCGGGTGTTCTCGTACATCGCGGCGATGTCCTTGCCGGGCACCCGCAGGCCGTAGCGCACGCCGTCGTAGCGGGCGAGGTTCGAGGAGGCCTCGGCCGGCGCGACGATGTAGTAGGCCGGCAGCGCCAGCTTGGTGTGGGGCAGCGAGATCTCGCGGATCGTCGCGCCGGCATCCTTCAGCCAGGCGGCGCCGTCGTCCCAGAGCTTCTGGATCTCGGCGGGCATGCCCTCGACCCGATACTCCTTCGGGATGCCGATGGTCAGGCCCTTTACCCCGCGCGAGACCGCGGCCTCGAAATCCGGCACCGGGAGGTCGACGCAGGTGGTGTCGCGCGCGTCGGGGCCGGCCATCGAGCCGAGCAGGATCGCGCAGTCGCGCACCGTGCGGGCGATCGGGCCGGCCTGGTCGAGAGAGGAGGCGAAGGCCACCGTGCCCCAGCGGGAGACGCGGCCGTAGGTCGGCTTGATGCCGACGGTGCCGGTGAAGGCGGCCGGCTGCCGGATCGAGCCGCCGGTGTCGGTCGCGGTGGCGCCGAGGCAGAGATGCGCGGCGACCGCCGCTGCCGAGCCGCCCGACGAGCCGCCCGGGACGATCTTGGCGTCGGAGAGGACGCCGTTTTCCTGCCGGCGCCACGGCGAGATCACGTCGCCGTAGGCGCTGGTCTCGTTCGAGGAGCCCATCGCGAACTCGTCGAGGTTGAGCTTGCCCAGCATCACCGCGCCGTCGCGCCAGAGGTTGGCCGAGACGGCGGATTCGTAGTGCGGCTCGAAGGTCTCGAGGATCCTGGAGCCCGCGGTCGTGACGACGCCCTCGGTGCAGAACAGGTCCTTGATGCCGAGCGGCAGCCCTTCGAGCGGGCCGGCCTCGCCCTTGGCGATCCTCGCGTCGGAGGCGTCCGCCATCGTCAGGGCGCGGTCGGGCGTCTCCAGCAGGTAGGCGTTGAGGACCCGCGCCTTCTCCAGCGCCGCGATGTGCGCCTGCGCGATCTCGCGGGCCGAGAAGGTCTTGGCCTTCAGGCCGTCGCGCGCCTCGGCGAGGCTGAGTTCGTTGAAATCTGTCACGCTGTTCGTCCTCGGCCGTTCGGCCGCGATGCGGGTCGGGGGCGTTCCGTCGGGCGGGGCCGGCGGGCGCGGCAGGCGTCCTTCGCGGAAGGGCCGCCTACTCGACGACTTTCGGGACCAGGAAGTAGTGGTCCTCCGTCTCGGGCGCGTTGGCGACGACGTCGACCGCGCGGCCGCCGTCGGTGACCACGTCCTTGCGCTTCTTCATCGCCATCGGCGTCACCGAGGTCATCGCCTCGACGCCGGTCACGTCGACCGCGCCGAGCTGCTCGACGAAGGCGAGGATGGCGTTCAGCTCGCCCTGCAGCGGCGCGACCTCGTCTTCGGCGACCGCGATGCGGGCCAGATGCGCGATGCGCCGGACTGTCTTCTCGTCGACCGACATGCTGCCTGTTCGTCTCGGCTGTTCGTCCCGAAGGACCCGGCGCGCCACGGCGGAGATGCGCCGCGTCGGCCCGGTCCCTCGACGGTCCGGGCGCTATAGCACCGGGCTTCGCGACGCCGCAACGCGCCGGGGCGTCAGGTGACGACGTGGTTCGGCGTCACCGTCGTCTCGACCACGATGCCGGCCGGGCGGATCGGGAAGCACGCGGCCAGGGTGAAGCCGAGCACCAAGACCTCGAAGGCGACGAGGAGCATCACCTTGTGCCGCCGCGGCAGCGGGCGGCGAGGAGGGGACGCGTGGGGGACGAAAGAACCGATGGCGCGCACGATTGCCTCCGCTGCGGGCTTAACGAAACCTTAACCATCGTTATGAGGGAAGCGCTGCGTTGTCGGCCACGGCAAACTCGCGACGCGGTTAACGGCTGTGGATGGAGCGTGAGCGCGATGTGGAACACGGTGTTCGAGCGGCTTCATCCGGGCGCACGCTCGAGCGACGCCGAGATCGCGCGGGCGGAGGCCGAGCTCGGCTTCGCGCTGCCCGAATCGTATCGCAGCTTCTGCCGTGACTGCGGCGCCGGCCTCGCCAACGGCCATTTCCGGATCGCCACGCCCCTGCCCTACCCGGCGGCCGACCTGGTGACGCGGGCGGAGATCATCGCCGACAGCATCAACGCGGCGATCGCGGCGCTCTCGGCCGCCGACGCGCCGCACCGGTTCGCGATCGAGGACAACGACCTGTCGCGGCTCGCACGCGCCTGCTTCTTCGGCGAAGGCGAGGACGGCAGCTTCCTGTTCTGGGACGTCGCCGGCGCGGGCGAGTACCCGATCTGGGTGATGGCCGCGGATCTCGAAACCGTCCGCTTCGGCGGCGACAGCCTCGACGCGTTCTTCCGGCGCACGCAGGGCCTGACGATCCTCGACGTGCTCGGCGACGGCACCCCGCCGCTGGCCTCGACCTTCGAGGGCATCGAGGCGGCGGTGATGGCGCGGGCCGGCGAGGCGAGCCCGCCCGGCGAGCCGGCATAGGGCGCGAGCGGAACGGGATACGATGGACGAGGACACGTTACGCGCCTTCGCCGAGGCCTCGCGCGGCGGCCCCCGGCTGATCGGCATCGATCTCGGCACCAAGACGATCGGGCTCGCCCTGTCGGATCTCGGCCGCCAGATCGCGTCGCCCCTGGAGACGATCAAGCGGGTGAAGTTCACGCCCGACGTCGCGCGGCTGCGCTTCCTCTGCGAGCAGCACGCGGTCGGCGGGCTGGTGATCGGGCTGCCGCTCAACATGGACGGCAGCGAGGGCGTGCGGGTGCAATCGACGCGCTCGTTCGTGCGCAACCTCAAGCCGCTCCTCGACCTGCCGGTCCTGTTCTACGACGAGCGCCTTTCGACCGCCGTCGTCACGCGTGCGCTGATCGCGGCCGACACCTCGCGGGCCAAGCGCGGCGCGCTCGTCGACAAGCTCGCCGCCGCCTACATCCTGCAGGGCTGCCTCGACCGGATGCGGGGGCTGGTCGAGTCCGAGGACGACGACCCGTTCTGAGCGCTTGCGCGCGTCTCGCCGGCTGCGGCTCAGCCGATCAGCGACACCATCCCGCTGCCGTGCCGCTCGATCCGCCCGTCGAGCTCGAGCTCAAGCAGCGTGGTCTGGACGCGGCGCACGGAGAGCCCGGTGGCACGCGCAAGCTCGTCGGTGCCGACCGGCGTCGGGCTGAGCGCGGCGACGAGCGTCTCCCGGTCGCTCACCGGCTCTGCCGGTTCCGGCGCCTCGAACGGCGCAGCCGGCATCGGCGCGGCGCCGTCATCGAGGTCGATCTCGTCCCAGAAGTCCGGCTGGTCGGCGAGGTCCGGTCGCGGGAGCGCCGGCACCCGGTCGGGGTCGTTGCCGCGCTCGATCAGCGGTGCGATGGCGGCGAGGACGTGCTCGACCTCGGCGACGAGCGTCGCCCCCTGGCGGATCAGGTCGTTGGTGCCCTCCGCCCGCGGGTCGAGCGGAGAGCCCGGCACCGCGAAGACCTCGCGACCCTGCTCGAGGGCGAAGCGCGCGGTGATCAGCGAGCCCGAACGGCGTGCCGCCTCGACCACCACGGTGCCGTAGGCCAGCCCCGAAATGATGCGGTTGCGCCTCGGGAAGTCGCGCCCGCGCGGCACCCAGCCCATCGGCATCTCGGCGATCACCGCCCCGCCCGCCTCCAGGATCGCCTCGACGATGCCGGCATGGTTGGCCGGATAGATCTTGTCGTGGCCGCCCGCGAGCACCGCGACGGTGCCGGTCGCGGCGGACGCCTTGTGCGCGCGGGCGCGACTTCCCGAGGCGCAACCGCATCATTTCGGGGCTGGCCTACGGCACCGTGGTGGTCGAGGCGGCACGCCGT
>NZ_VRUV01000181.1:0-8155 GCF_008039455.1 Methylobacterium sp. WL116 | reverse complement strand
CGACAACGTGACCATGGACGTCACGCTGATCGTGCCGGTGGCCATGGAGGAGAAGCTGCGCTTCGCCATCCGCGAGGGCGGCCGAACCGTCGGCGCCGGCGTCGTCGCCGCCATCAACGCGTAGTCGCTCGAGCGATTCGGCACGGCCGGCGGTCTTCGCCGGCCGTGTCTCGTCGCGGAGGCCGCGGGATCGGCTCGCGACCCCGTTGTCACCGCCTGACATCGGCATTCCATCCCTCCCTGCCGACCCCGAGCTTGACAGGGAGCCGTCGGTTTATTTTCCTGCCATCCGCGACGAGCCGCGGAGCCCCAGGAATGAACACCGCCATCGGGTTTCCGTGGCCGACGCGCCGCCTGTGGCTCGCCGCCGCCGCGAGCGCGATCCTGATTTGCCCGGCCCGTGCCGACGCCCTGAGCGACGGACGCTTCCGCGACGAGGTGGCGGCCATCCTGCGGGCGATCCGGCCGGGCGCGGAGATCCGCCGCGACCGTGATCCGGGACAGATCCTGGTCGGCCGCAGCACGATCGCCCTCACCAACCTGTATCCGCGGGTCGCCCCGCTCGCCGGCGACGCGCGCCGGCGGATGATCGAAGCGTATCTCGTCACCGCGCTGAAGGACATGGACGCGGCGCCGTCGCCCGGCGAGCCGAGCCTCGCGGCGATCCGGGCGCAGCTGCGCCCGCAGCTCCTGCCGCGCGCGATCCTCGCCCAGGTGCCGGACCTCGCCACGCGGACCTTCTCGGAGACCCTGGTCGTGGCCTACGTCATCGATGGGGCGGACCGGATGCGCTACCTGACCCGGCCGATGCTCGAAGGGTGGGGCGTCGATGCCGCGGCGATCCGAACCGCCATCGAGGTTCCGGCGCTGGCCAACCTCGCCGAGGCCTCGAAGGAGGCCGCGTTCGCCCTCGCGGTTGACGGCGGCACCCCCATCCTCGCCATGACCAATGCCGGCGATGACTACGACGCCGCACGGCTGATGTTGCCCGGCTATCTCGACGAGATCCGCACGGCGCTGAAAGCCGATGGCATCACGGTCGCGATCCCGACCCGCGACCTGCTGATGGCGTGGCCCGCCGACAGCAAGGCCCGCATCGCCCTCGCCGCGGAGGTGCGCGACCGGCTGCGGAAGGGCCCTTACGGCCGCAGCGACGAGCTCTTCCGCTTCGACCGAACGGGACTGCGCCCGCTGACGGCGGCGGAGCGGGCCGATCACGGTCGGTGACGCATTTCCGGCGTTCCCGGCTCTTGCATCCCGGCGCCCGATCGGGCATTGGGCGTCGCGATAGGAGTGTAGCTCAACTGGTCAGAGCGCCGGTCTCCAAAACCGGAGGTTGCGGGTTCGAGTCCCTCCACTCCTGCCAGTCTGCATTTCCTGCCGTTCCAAGCCACGCTCCTGACGCTCGCGACGCGCCGCGGCTGTCGACAACCCCGACGACTTGCGCTAGAGCGGGCGCACTCCGAGATCGATGTCGGCTGTCGGTTCGGGCTCGTTCGGGCGAGCTTCCGAACCCGTCGTCATTCTCGAAACCCGGTTCCTGACGCCATGGCATCGAACGAAGCGACCAAGAAGGCCGATCCGGCGCGCAGCCCGGTCCGCGGCGCGGCTTCCCAGCCGCCGCAGCGCAACGCTCCGCCGGCCCGGCCCGCGCCGAAGCGCGTCGGCCCGCTGGAGTTCCTCGGGCAGGTGCGCGACGAGGGCCGCAAGGTCACGTGGCCGACCCGCAAGGAGACCACGGTCACCACGATCATGGTCTTCGTGATGGTGGTGGTCGCGAGCCTGTTCTTCACGGTGGTCGACCAGGGCCTTCGCTACCTCGTCGGCCTGATCCTGGGCCTGTAGGCAACACACACCGTCCGCGGGCCCCGGCCCGACGCGAACATGCAGGAGTCGATCAGAACCGTGTCGAAGCGCTGGTACATCGTCCACGCCTACTCGAACTTCGAGAACAAGGTCGCCCAGTCCATCAAGGATCAGGCGGCCCAGCGTGGGCTCATGGACCTCTTCGAGGAGGTGATGGTCCCGACCGAGAAGGTCGTCGAGGTCCGCCGCGGCCGCAAGGTCGACGCGGAGCGGAAGTTCTTCCCCGGCTACGTGCTGGTGAAGTGCGACCTCACCGACGAGGTCTACCACCTGATCAAGAACACCCCGAAGGTCACGGGCTTCCTCGGCGCCGACAAGTCGAAGCCGGTGCCGATCCCGGACGCCGAGGCCGAGCGGATCAAGGGCCAGGTCGCCGAGGGCGTCGACCGTCCGAAGCCGTCGATCTCCTTCGAGATCGGCGAGACCGTCCGCGTCGCCGACGGCCCCTTCGCCTCGTTCAACGGCACCGTCGAGGAAGTCGACGAGAGCCGCTCGCGCCTGAAGGTCGCCGTGTCGATCTTCGGCCGCGCCACCCCGGTGGAACTCGAATACGCCCAGGTCGAGAAGGCCTGACGTAGAGCGGATCGGGAGGAGCGAATAGCGGATCGAGGGCACCGCGCCCTTTCGGATCGGCCGATGCGATGCACCGGCCTACCCATTCCGTCTTCGCTGCTTCCTGTTCGCGAAAGCCCGCGGAAGGCCCGCCCGGTTCGCCGCCGGGGCCAACGGTCCGCACCGCGACCTGCAACCGCCCGTCCGACCGAGCCTCAGGCAGCCCGGCGGCGCGCAATCATTTGGGAGCAGTCCCATGGCGAAGAAGATCACGGGCTACGTGAAGCTTCAAGTCCCGGCCGGCGCCGCCAACCCGTCGCCGCCGATCGGTCCCGCGCTCGGTCAGCGCGGCCTCAACATCATGGAATTCTGCAAGGCCTTCAACGCGAAGACCGCGCAGATCGAGAAGGGAACCCCGATCCCGGTCGTGATCACGGCCTACCAGGATCGCAGCTTCACCTTCGAGATGAAGCAGCCGCCGGTCACCTTCTTCCTGAAGAAGGCCGCGGGCCTGAAGATCGGCAAGAAGCCGGCCTCCGGCTCCAAGACCCCCGGCAAGGGCCCGACCGTCGGCAAGGTCTCCGAGGCGCAGCTTCGCGAGATCGCCGAGAAGAAGATGCCCGACCTGAACTGCGATTCGGTGGATGCCGCCGTCGCGATGATCCGTGGCTCCGCGCGGGCCATGGGCCTCGAAGTCACCGCGTAAGGGGAGGGCACCATGGCACACGAAGGCAAGCGCATCCGCGCCGCCCGCGAGGGCATCGACCCGACCAAGCTCTACGGGATCGCCGAGGCGATCGCGATGGTGAAGGCCAAGGCCAATGCCAAGTTCGACGAGACCGTCGAGGTCTCGATGAACCTCGGCGTCGACCCGCGCCACGCCGACCAGATGGTCCGCGGCGTCTGCAACCTGCCCAACGGCTCCGGCCGGACGGTGCGGGTGGCGGTGTTCGCCCGCGGCGCCAAGGCGGACGACGCCCGGGCGGCCGGTGCCGACATCGTCGGCGCCGAGGACCTGCTCGAGATCGTCCAGGGCGGCAAGATCGAGTTCGATCGCTGCATCGCCACCCCGGACATGATGCCGCTCGTCGGCCGGCTCGGTAAGGTGCTCGGCCCCCGCGGCCTGATGCCGAACCCGAAGGTCGGCACCGTCACCATGGACGTGAAGTCCGCGGTCGCCGGCGCCAAGGGCGGCTCGGTCGAGTTCCGCGTCGAGAAGGCGGGCATCGTCCACGCCGGCATCGGCAAGGTCTCGTTCGACGAGGCCAAGCTCGTCGAGAACATCAAGGCGTTCGCCGACGCGGTGGCCAAGGCCAAGCCCGCCGGCTCCAAGGGCACCTACATCCAGCGCATCGCCGTCACCTCGACGATGGGCCCGGGCGTGAAGGTCGAGCCGGGCTCCGTCCTCGGCGCCTGACCGTCCCGCTACGACGACACGATCGAAGCGCCCGGCCCCTGCGGCCGGGCGTTTTTCGTTGCGCGTCGTGCCGGGTCCCGGACAGCCGAAGCATCGGCCGAGGGTGATCCGGGACCCTGCGCAGACAGCCCCGCGGAGCGGCCCCCGCACCCGGCGATCACGATGCAGATTGCCGCGGCGAAGGGGGGCGCCAACGGTCGCAGCTGTGCTAAATAGAGCGCCATGCGATGCAACCTCTCCGTTCAGACCCAGCGACGCATCCTGTGCGTCTTCCCCGCCTACACGCCGTCCTTCGGGACCTTCTCCCACGCCTACCCGCTGATGGGCGGCGTGAAGGCCTTCATGCCGCCCCAGGGCCTGCTGCTGATCTCGGCCTACATGCCCGAGACCTGGGAGTGCCGGTTCGTCGACGAGAACATCAAGCGCGCCACCCCTGAGGAGTTCGCCTGGGCCGACGCGGTGTTCGTGTCGGGCATGCACATCCAGGAGCCGCAGATCCACGAGATCGCCAAGCGCGCGCACGCCGCGGGCAAGGTGACGGTGCTCGGCGGCCCCTCGGTCTCCGGCGCCCCCGAGAAGTATCCCGACTTCGACTACCTCCACATGGGCGAGATCGGCGACGCCACGGACGCGCTCGTCGCGATCCTCGACTGCGACCTGGCGCGGCCCCCGTCCCAGGTCCGGCTCGAGACCAAGGAGCGGCTGCCGCTCTCGGACTTCCCGGCGCCGGCCTACGAGGCGGCCCCGCTGAAGCGCTACCTGATCGGCTCGCTGCAATTCTCCTCGGGCTGCCCCTACCGCTGCGAGTTCTGCGACATCCCGCAGCTCTACGGGCGCCAGCCGCGGCTGAAGAGCCCCGAGCAGATGTGCGCCGAGCTCGACGCGATCATCAGCCAGCCCGGCCACCCGGCGGTGGTCTACTTCGTCGACGACAACTTCATCGCCAACCGCAAGGCGACACGGGACATGCTCCCGCACCTCGTCGCGTGGCAGAAGAAGAACGACTACCCGCTCCAGTTCGCCTGCGAGGCGACCCTCAACATGGCCAAGCAGCCCGAGATCCTCGAGCTGATGCGGCAGGCGAACTTCATGACCGTGTTCGTCGGCATCGAGACGCCGGAGGAGGACGCGCTTAAGGGCATCGACAAGACCCACAACGCCGCCGTGCCGATGTACGGCGCGATCGAGACGCTGAACTCCTACGGCCTCGAGGTGACGTCGGGCATCATCCTCGGCCTCGACTCCGACTCGGACGCCTCCGAGCAGTACCTGATCGACTTCATCGACAAGTCGGGCATCCCGGTCCTGACGATCAACATCCTCCAGGCCCTGCCGAAGACGCCGCTTTGGGACCGGCTGCAGCGGGAAGGGCGCCTCGTCCACGACGCGGCGCTCGAGTCGAACGTCCTGTTCAAGCGCCCGCACGACACCGTGGTGTCGAGCTGGCGCCGGGCGATCGCGCACGCCTACGCGCCGGAGAAGATCTTCGAGCGCTTCAAGCACCAGTGCGCGACGACCTACCCGAATCGCATCGTCACCCCGACGAAGGGCAAGCTGACCTTCACCAACCTGCGCCGCGGGCTGATCCTCGGGTTCAACATCATCACCCGGGTGGGCATCTTCTCGGATTACCGCAAGCCGTTCTGGTCGGCGGCCGTCTACGCCCTGAGGCGTGGGCAGATCGAGGCGGTGTTCAACATGGGCTTCGTCGCCCACCACCTGATCCGATTCACCCGCGAGGCCCTGCGCGGCGAGCACAACGCCTCGTTCTACGCGGCCAAGGCCGCCGAGACCGAGGCGGCGCGGCAGCGCTCGTGGTGGGAGAACGCGCGCAAGCGCTTCGTGCCGGAGCGCGAGGCCGCCTAACCGAGCGGGCCGACCGTCGAGACGTTACCGGGCTGTGTCCGAGACGGCGATGCGGTAGCGCCACGGCGGCGCTCCGAGCCCCAACACCGAGAGCGTGTTCCATCGGGCGAGGAGCCGATGTGCGAGCATCGGGCCCAGGATGCCGAAGGCCGTCCCCGAGATCAGGTAGACCATGGGGTCGGGCGGAACGTGCAGGCGCGTCATGGCCACGCGCAGGCCGGCCGCGGCCAGCGAGTGCATGACGAAGATCGAGAGCGAGAGCAGGCCGACCGTGGCGAGCGCGCCGCCACCGATACGCTTACTCACCCACACGACGCCGAGAATGCCGAGACAACAGGCAGGTAGCGCCGCTAGCGCCATCGGGCTGAAGCCGGAGACCGTCCAGGCCCCCACGACCGCCAGGGCGAAGCCCGTCCAGATGAGTGCGATCCCCGACAGGCTCACCGGCGTCCGCCAAGCCGCCACGGCGTGCCCGGCATAGGCACCTGCGAGATAGAACGGAAGGTTGTGCAGGGTCAGCGCGAGGCTTGGAACCTCCGGGAGTTGAAAGAAGATCACGAATCCCGCCGCCGCGATGGCGGCGAACAGTCTGCGATCGGGAATCATGGCGGCCAGCACGTGGCAGATCAGAAGGGCGTAGAGAAACCAAAGCGGTCCGAGGGGACGGTACGGGAAGGCGAGAAGGTCGGCGGGAGTGACATGCGTGTTGATGTCCTGCGCCAGCAGGATCATCACGCTGCCCTGGATGAACGTCCAGATCACGTAGGGAAGGCCGATCGTCCAGAGCTTGGCTTGGAGAAACGGCACCCGTCCGCGTCGCAGGCTCCCGGGCAGGTTCAGTCCGGCCAGGAAGAAGAACAGCGGCATGTGGAAGGTGTACAGACCGAAATCCACCCACTGGGTCGCGGATGTGTCAGGCACGATCCCCGCCTTGACGGTTCCCCGGAGGACGTGGCCGAACACGACCAGAATGATCCCGATGCCGCGCGCGACGTCGATCCAGTCCTGCCGTTGTACGCGCTGCATGGGACTCGCCTCGAGGTCGGGCTGCGCGGCACACGGCCATGACGACGCCCGAACCTTCAGCGCAATCGGTCGAAATCCCGCAGCCCGGTGGAGAGCTTATCAAGCGTCGGAAAAGGCCGACCATCCGCACCGAATCGCAAATCCAACGCAGAGTCCGTCCGAGAAGCCGCTCGGAGCCATCGACCGGCTCGGGTAGGAGTTCGGCCACCCGAGGACACCGCGCGTTTGCCTAAGTCGGAAAAGTCGCGTCTCGGCCCTTGGCAGGCGGCTTGCTTGGCTCTATACACCGCGCTCCACGCAATTTTCATGTTTGTTCAGGGAGCCCGTCCGCCCGGTCGGGTTCCGTATCGAGACGCCGCCTGGGTGACCGGGCGTCGATGGCCGGCAGGACCTGAGGGGTGAAAACCTCTGAGGGCCGCGTCCGGCCATGTCCTGTCCGAGACTGCAGGTGCCGGTTCGCCGGCTTAATCCCCCAACCTGCACAGACGGGGAAGACCGCATTTTCGAAGCGCCCGACCGATGAGGGACGGCGTGAAGGCATCGGTTTGAACCATCTCAGCCCTTAGGCATCGCACCCCTCGCGGGGGCGGCACCGGGGGACAGGGCCGTGAAGCGTCGTCCAGGACGTTTTCGGCTTCCATGAGGCCGAAGATCCGTCCCGGGCGGCACGTGCAACCGGCGGACCCATTCTCGGGTTCCGCCCAACCGGAGAGAGCCCCAGTGGACAGGACAGCAAAAGCTGATCTCGTCTCGACGCTCAACGGCGTGTTCGCAAAGAGCGCCGTCGTCGTCGTGGCCCACTACAAAGGCCTCACGGTCGCCGAGATGCAGAAGCTGCGTTCGCAGATGAAGCTCGCCGGCGCCACCGTGCAGGTCGCGAAGAACAGCCTCGCCAGCATCGCTCTCGATGGCACGGACGTCGCCTCCATCAAGCCCCTCCTGAAGGGCCCGACCCTGCTCGCCTATTCGAGCGATCCGGTCGCGGCCGCCAAGGTGGCGGTGGATTTCGCCAAGGCCAACGACAAGCTCGTGATCCTCGGCGGCGCCATGGGCGCGACCGCTCTGAACCCGGACGGCGTGAAGGCCCTCGCCTCGCTCCCGTCCCTCGACGAACTGCGCGCCAAGATCGTGGGCCTCGTCCAGGCTCCCGCGACCAAGATCGCCCAGGTCGTCAATGCGCCGGCGGCCAAGCTCGCCCGCGTGTTCGGAGCCTATGCCACCAAGGACGAAGCGGCCTGACGGTCGTTTCCCCTTTCAAACCCATCCCTTCACACCGATATCGTTAGAGGATCATCACAATGGCTGATCTTGCCAAGCTCGTCGACGACCTGTCGTCGCTGACCGTTCTCGAGGCCGCCGACCTCGCCAAGATGCTCGAGGAGAAGTGGGGCGTCTCGGCCGCCGCCGCCGTCGCCGTAGCTGCCGGCC
>NZ_VRUV01000180.1:0-8169 GCF_008039455.1 Methylobacterium sp. WL116 | reverse complement strand
GGCGAGGACGCCGCCGACGAGGCGCGCGGCTGGACCGGTCGCGCCGGGAAACCCAGCGGGGCTCAGCGGCCCAGAGACGCGTCCTCCACCATCCATCGCACGAACTCACCGAAACGATACCCAGCATGGGCGGCCATGTCCGGCACAAGGCTGGTCTGGGTCATGCCGGGTTGCGTGTTGACCTCCAGGACGACGAGGGCACCGGTTCCACCCGGTGTGTCGTCGTAGCGAAGGTCGGCACGGCTGACGCCCCGGCAGCCCAGTGCTTGATGCGCCGTTAACGACAACTCTTGGACACGCTGGTAAACATTTGGTTTAAGTTCGGCCGGCAGGAC
Organism: Methylobacterium sp. WL116; assembly: GCF_008039455.1. Taxonomy (NCBI): domain Bacteria; kingdom Pseudomonadati; phylum Pseudomonadota; class Alphaproteobacteria; order Hyphomicrobiales; family Methylobacteriaceae; genus Methylobacterium; species Methylobacterium sp. WL116. The sequence goes on along the minus strand of NZ_VRUV01000180.1, from coordinate 7,834 downwards.
GTGGATCGAGCCTCCCGGCGCGTACTTCGCGTCGTAGTCGTACCACCCCCCCGAGGCGGCCTTGATCTCGATCACGCCGAGGGCCCGGTCGCCCATCACCGCGCAGGTGAGCTCGCGGCCCGCAACGTAAGTCTCCACAAGGACTTCCTCCCCGAACGCCCATTCGTCCGAGGCCAGGATCTGCGGCGGATGCGAGCGCCCGTCGCGGACGATGATCACGCCCATCGAGGAGCCTTCGGAGACCGGCTTGACGACGTAGGGCGGGGCGATCGGGTGTGACTTCGCGGCATCATGCCGGTTAACGACCAGCCCTTCCGGGACGCTGACGCCGGCCGCCCGCATCACCACCTTGGCCCGCTCCTTTTGCATGGCGAGCGCGGAAGCGAGCACGCCCGAATGCGTGTAGGGAATGCGCAGGATCTCGAGCAGGCCCTGGATCGTGCCGTCCTCGCCCGCCGGCCCGTGCAGCGCGTTGAAGGCTGCATCGGGCCGAAGCTCGGTCAGCACCGATGCGATGTCGGCCCCGACGTCGACGCGGGTGACGCGATAGCCCTCTCCCTCCAGCGCGTCGGCGCAGGCGGTACCCGAATTCAGCGAGACCTCGCGCTCGGAGGAGGTGCCGCCCATCAGGACGGCGACGTGCTTGGACATGGAGGGCTCCGGGGCGCGTGTCGAAGGGGGACGAACGGGCGGCCGGCGCCCGTGTTCAGATAGCCTCTGCCCAGCCCACGCTGTTTGCGAACGCGGACGAGGGGTCAGAGGTCACGATAGGCCTTCCCGTCTTCGGGACCTGCCCACTCGGAAAAGGTGCCGAACGGATCGCCGGTCAGCGTAGGCGTCGATCTGTCGACGGAGATTCCGATCCGCTTGATCTCCCAGTGCAGCTCGACCCCGCTGGTCTCGCGCACCCGCCGGCGCACCTCCTCGCCAAGCTCCTCGATGTCGGCGGCCGTGGCGCCGTCGCGATTGATCAGGAAGTTGCAGTGCATCTCGGAGACCTGCGCGCCGCCCCGCGTCAGGCCGCGGCAGCCGGCGGCGTCGACGAGCTGCCACGCCTTGCCGCCCGGCGGGTTCTTGAAGGTCGAGCCGCCGGTGCGCTCACGGATCGGCTGCGCGGCTTCCCGCGCCGCGGTCACCCGCGCCATCTCCGCCTCGATCGCCGCGCGCTCGCCGGGGCGGCCGCGGAACAGGGCGCTCGTGAAGATCACGTCGTCGGGCGCCGCCGCATGACGGTAGGTGAAGCCCATCTCGGCATGGCCGAAGCGGCGGAGCGCGCCGCGCCGGTCGACCCCGCGCGCCTCGAGGAGCACGTCGGTGGTCTCGCCGCCATGGGCGCCGGCGTTCATGCGCAGGGCGCCGCCGACCGAGCCCGGGATGCCGCGGAAGAAGGCGAGCCCGTCGAGCGACGCTTCGGCCGCCGCCTTCGCCAGGCGCATGTCGGGCACGGCGGTGCCGGCCTGCAGGCGGTCGCCGTCGACCTCCACCGCTCCGAACGCCTTGCCGCCGAGCCGGATCGTCACGCCGGGAATGCCGCCGTCGCGCACGATCAGGTTCGAGCCGAGCCCGATCACCGTCACCGGGATCTCGGGATCGAGACCGGCCAGGAGGTGGGCGAGATCCTCCTCGTCGGCCGGCGTGAACAGCACCTGCGCCGGGCCGCCGACGCGGAACCAGGTCAGGTCGGACAACGCCGCGTTCACCAGCAGCCGCCCCCGCAGGGCCGGCGCGGCGGCGCGGATCGCCGGCGTGATGTCGGGGAAGGCGGTCATCGGTTCGCTCCCCCTCTCCCCGCACGCGGGGAGAGGGCTTCGTCGACCCCGTCGTCGACGAAGCGAGGCGGCAGCCGAGGGTGAGGGGGCGGGGTCAGGACGGGTGCGTCCGGCGACGTCCCCTCACCATCGCCCTTCGGGCTAGCCACGCCGACGACGAGGTCGTCGCGGCCCTCTCCCCGCGTGCGGGGAGAGGGGGGGAGCGCGCTGAAGATCGTATCGAGAACGACTGACGGGCTGCTCATGATCTCCGCGTTCCAAAACCGCAGGACGCGGTAGCCCAGATCGGCCAGCCATGCATCGCGAGCGCGGTCGTAGGCATTGTCGGCGTGCTGGCTGCCATCGATCTCGATGATCAGCTTCGCCTCACGGCAGCAGAAATCGGCCACGTAGCGGCCGATGCTCTCCTGCCGAACGAACTTGAACACGGCCAGCCGCCGATCGCGCAAGCGATACCACAGCGTCCGTTCGGCCTCGGTCTGCCCCTGCCGAAGGCGCCGCCGAAATGCCGTGCGCTCGCTGTCGGCCGGGCTCATTCGAGCTCACCCCTTGAACGCCGCCAGCTCCGCCGGCAGCGCGTAGGCCCATTGCGTGATGTTGCCGGCGCCGAGGCAGACGACGTAGTCGCCCTCGGTCGCGTGCGCGGCCACGATCCCGGCGAGGTCTTCCGGGCGCTCGAGCGCCTGCGCGTCGCGGTGGCCGCGGGAGCGCAGGCCGGCGACGAGGCCGTCGCGGTCGATGCCCTCGATCGGCGCCTCGCCCGCCGCGTAGACGGGGGCGACGATGACCGTGTCGGCATCGTTGAAGCAGGTGCAGAAATCGTCGAACAGCGAGGCGAGGCGCGAGTAGCGGTGCGGCTGCACGATCGCGATCACCTTCGCGTCGGTGGAGGCGCGGGCGGCCTTGAGCACCGCCTTGATCTCCACCGGATGGTGCCCGTAATCGTCGAAGATCTGGGCGCCGTTCCATTCGCCGGTGCGGGTGAAGCGGCGCTTGACGCCGCCGAACCCGGCCAGCGCCTTGCGGATCGCGTCCGCCGGCACGCCGAGCTCGTGCGCGACGGCCAGCGCCGCGGTGGCATTGAGCGCGTTGTGCTTGCCCGGCATCGGCAGGACGAGGTCCTCCATCTCCATGCGGAAGCCCGGACGCCGGTCGCGGATCATCACGCGGAAGCGGCTCTGACCGCCGCGCAGGTCCACGTCGATGAGGCGCACGTCGGCCTGCGGGTTCTCGCCGTAGGTGATGATGCGGCGGTCCTCGATGTGGCCGACGAGGTCCTGGACGACGGGATGGTCGATGCACATCACCGCGAAGCCGTAGAACGGGATGTTGTCGATGAAGCGCCGGAAGGCGTCCTTGACCGCGTCGAACGAGCCGAAATGGTCGAGATGCTCCGGGTCGATGTTGGTGACGATGGCGACGTCGGCCGGCAGCTTCAGGAAGGTGCCGTCGGATTCGTCGGCCTCCACCACCATCCATTCGCCCTCGCCCATGCGGGCGTTGGTGCCGTACGCGTTGATGATGCCGCCGTTGATCACCGTCGGGTCCATGTTGCCGGCGTCGAGCAGCGTCGCGACGAGGGAGGTCGTCGTGGTCTTGCCGTGGGTGCCGGCGATGGCGACGCAGGACTTGAAGCGCATCAGCTCGGCCAGCATCTCGGCCCGGCGCACCACCGGCAGCCGAGCCTCGCGCGCGGCCATCAACTCGGGGTTGTCGCGCTGGATCGCGGTCGAGACGACCACGAGGCCGGCATTCTCGACGTTGGCGGCGGCATGGCCGACGAAGGTCCTCATGCCCTTGTCGGCCAGCCGCCGCACGTTGGCGTTGTCCGAGGCGTCGGAGCCCTGCACCGTGTAGCCGAGGTTGTGCATCACCTCGGCGATGCCGGACATGCCGATGCCGCCGATGCCGATGAAGTGGATGGGACCGAGCTTGTCGGGCAGCTTCATGGGAGGAACCGTTCGATGACGGGACTGCGCGGAGGCATGCGTCCCGGAAGAATCAGGTGCGGGCGGCCGTGTCGACGACCACCGCGGCGAGCCGCTCGGCGGCGTCGTGGATGCCGGCGCTTTTCGCGGCTTGTGCCGCCGCGGTCAATTTCTCGGGATTCGCGAAGGCGTCGACCAGCTCCGCGGTGAGCCGGTCCGGCGTGAACGCGGTCTGCGCGACGGCCAGGGCCGCGCCGATCTTGGCCAGCGTCGCGGCGTTGGCGGCCTGGTCCTGGTCGAGCGCCCCGGGCAGCGGCACCAGGATCGACGGCCGGCCGATGGCGGCGAGCTCCGAGACCGTCGAGGCGCCCGAGCGGGCGACCACGAGGTGGCTCGCTGCCATCCGCCCCGGCAGGTCCTTGAAGAACGGCGCCGCCTCGATGCCGGCGAGCCCCATGGCGAGGTAGTCGTTCTGCACCGCCGTCAGGTCCTCGGGGCGGACCTGCTGCACGAGGTGGAGGCGGGCCCGCAGGTCGGCCGGAAGCTGCGCCAGGGCTTTTGGCACGACCTCGCCCATCACCCGCGCGCCCTGGCTTCCGCCGAAGACGAGGAGGTGCAGGGCGTCCGCCGGCCCGAGCCGCGGATAGGCGACCTTCGCGGCCTCGAACACCGCCGGGCGCAACGGGTTGCCGGTGTGGACGCGGGGGGCACGCGCCTTGTCGGGGACGCCGCGGACCTCCTTGAAGCCGGTGGCGATGGTGCGGGCGCCGCGCGCCAGGAAGGCGTTGGCCCGCCCCATCACCGCGTTCTGCTCGTGGATGATCGTCGGCACGCGCAGGATCTGGCCGGCGAGCATCGGCGGCACGGTCGGGTAGCCGCCGAAGCCGACGATCGCCGCCGGGTTGATGCGCTTGACCGCCTTGGCCGCCTCCGCGAAGCCGCGGCCCAGCGTCAGCACCGCGCCGGCCCGGCGCAGCATCGAGCGGCCGGACGGGGTCGCCGAGGTGATGGTGACGATCTCGGAGGCCGGGAAGCCGCCGCTGATCGAGTCGACCCGCGCGTCGGTGGCGAGCACCACGCGGATGCCCCGCGCCCGCAGCGCGTGGGCGAGGCTCTCGGCCGGGAACAGGTGGCCGCCGGTGCCGCCGGCGCAGAGCAGGATGGTCGGCGTGAACACCGTCACCGCATGACTCCGGCGACGGTGGCCGGCGCGGTGCCGGGCGGCTTCTGGCTCAGCATCGTGGTGCGCGGGCGCTTGCGGGTGAGCGCCACGAGGAAGCCCATGCCGAGCGCGAGCGAGATCAGCGACGAGCCGCCGTAGGAGACGAACGGCAGCGTCATGCCCTTGGCCGGCATGAGCTGGGTGTTCACCGCCATGTTGATGCAGGCCTGGAGGCCGAAGAGCGTGATCAGACCGGTGATGGCGAGCCTCGAGAAGGTGTCGTCGGTGCGGCGCGCGAGCTTGAGCCCGCGCAGCACGATGTAGGCGAACAAAGCGACGAGGCAGAGGCAGACCAGCACGCCGAACTCCTCGCCGGTCACCGAGAAGATGAAGTCGGTATGGGCGTCGGGCAGGTGGCGCTTGGCGATCCCCTCCCCCGGGCCGGTGCCGAACCAGCCGCCGGAGCGGAACGATTCCTGCGACCAGAAGGTCTGGAAGCTGTCGCCCGAATCCTTGTCGAGGAAGCGGTTGAAGCGCTCGCGGACGTGGTGGAAGAAGGTGTAGGCGGCGAACACCCCGGTCAGGCCGAGCACGCCGAGCACCGCCACCCAGATCAGGTGCAGGCCGGCGACGAAGAACAGCGCGCACCACACCAGCGTGATCAGCATCGTCTGCCCGAAATCGGGCTGCAGCAGCAGCGGCACGATGGTGATCGGCAGGAGCAGGATCGCAAGGAAGCCGCCCGGCATGTCGCGGCGCTGCGCGCCCTCCGAGAACGCCCAGGCGGCGACCACGACGAAGGCGGGCTTGACGAACTCCGAGGGCTGCAGGCCGAACGAGCCGAACTGGATCCAGCGGTGGGCGCCCTTGATCTCCGGCCCGAACTTGCCGGCGAGGAGGCACAGCGCGACGCCCGCGAGCCAGGTGCCGAGCGCCAGCCGGCGGATGCCGCGCAAGCTCAGGAACGAGACCGCGCAGATCAGCAGGATCGTCGGCGCGAGGTACATCGCCTGGCGGTTGAGAAAGTAGAAGGTCGGCAAGCCGATGCGCTCGGCTACCGGCGGCCCGCCGCCCATGAGGAAGACGAGGCCGGCGACCATCAGGGCGGCGAGCGCCGCGAGCAGGCCGCGGTCGACCGTCCACCACCAGTCGGTCAGGGGCGTGCGTTCCGCGCGGGAGATCATGGGCGTGCGACGGCCTTGCGAGCGGTCGCGCAGGGGCACGCGACGGTCGAGAGCGATCCTGTCCGCGAATGGTAAACGCATCCTTGCGAAACCGCGCCGGAGCCGCCGCCCGTCCCGTCAACCCCCGGCGCCTCCTCGCCGATCGGTCGCGCCACGGTCGACCGAATACGAAATCTTAACAGCAAAAACGCAATCTTGGATTGTGTTCACTTCGGCATCGCATCGCGAAGATGCCGCGCCGGGACGATCCGCCCATGTTCGCTGCACGCAAGACTGTCGAAGCCGCCGCCAAGCTTGCCGCCCTCGACCGGGTGCAGGGGGTGATCGAGTTCGACCTCTCGGGCCGCATCCTCCACGCCAACGCGAATTTTCTCGCAGCTGTGGGCTACAGCCTGCCCGAGCTGGTCGGGCAGCCGCATGCGATGCTGGTCGATCCGCAGTACCGGGACTCGGCGGAGTACAAGGCGTTCTGGGATCGTCTCCGCAGCGGCGCGTTCAGCGCGGGCCAGTTCCGGCGGATGGCGAAGGGCGGCCGCGACATCTGGATCGAGGCCTCCTACAACCCGATGATCGGGCGTGACGGCAAGCCCTACAAGGTGGTGAAGTTCGCCACCGACATCACGCAGCAGAAGGCCGAGGATGCCGACCGGGCCGGCCAGATCGCGGCGATCGACAAGGCGCAAGGGGTGATCGCCTTCGATCTGGACGGCACCATCCTCGAGGCCAACGCGAACTTCCTCGCCGTGGTGGGCTACGACCTCTCCGAGGTCCGCGGCCGCCCGCACAGCATGTTTGTCGAGCCGGCCTACGGGCAGAGCGCGGACTACGCGGCGTTCTGGGCGGCGCTGAAGCGCGGCGAGTACCAGGCGGCGCAGTACAAGCGCATCGCGAAGGGCGGCCGCGAGGTCTGGATCCAGGCGACCTACAACCCGATCTTCGACGCCTCGAACCGCCCCTACAAGGTCGTGAAGCTCGCCACCGACATCACCGATCAGGTCATGCTGCTGGCCAACCTCCGCAGGCTGATCGAGCGCAACTTCTCCGAGATCGACCAGGCGATCACCCGCTCGGCGGACGGGTCGGGCGCGGCATTCGCGGCCGCGGAGACGACGTCGGGCAACGTGGCGACGATGGCGGCGGCGGCGGAGGAACTGGCCGCCTCCGTCGCCGAGATCTCCCTGAGCATGGGATATTCGCGCGGGGCGACCGACGCCGCCTTCGAGCGGGTCCAGGCGGCCGGCGGGTTCACCCAGCGCCTCTCGGAGGCTGCCGGGTCGATGAGCGGCATCGTCGGGCTGATCCAGTCGATCGCCGCGCAGATCAACCTGCTCGCGCTCAACGCCACCATCGAGGCGGCGCGTGCCGGAGAAGCCGGACGCGGCTTCGCGGTCGTCGCGAGCGAGGTCAAGAACCTCGCCAACCAAGCCGCCCGTGCGACGGAGCAGATCGGCGCCGAGATCAACGGCCTGCAGGGCCTGTCGAGCGAGGTGGTCGGCGCCCTCGATGCGATCAGCGGCTCGGTCGACATCATGCGCGAGAACGTCGTCGCGACGGCGAGCGCGGTCGAGGAGCAGAGCATCGTCACGCGCGACCTGTCGCAGAGCATGCAGGCCGCGGCCCAGGCCGTCGCGGCGATCACGGCCAACATCAGCACGATCTCGGGCTCGGTGACGGAGGTCTCCGTCGCGGTGGCGACGACGCGCGAAGCCGCGTCCGGCTTCTCCGGCACGCGCCGCCTCGATGGTGGCGTTGAGCGCGAGCAGGTTGATCTGCGCGGCGATCGACTGGATC
>NZ_VRUV01000017.1:0-25898 GCF_008039455.1 Methylobacterium sp. WL116 | reverse complement strand
GCTGGCTGCCGAAGCGCCGCCGGCGCCGGAGCCGGGCCCGCGAAGGGCGATTTCCGCCTCGGCCCCCGGCGGCCACGAGCTGTCGCCGTGGTCGATGTTCCTGAACGCCGACATCCTGGTGAAGGTGGTGATGAGCGGGCTGGCGCTCGCCTCGATCGTCACCTGGACGATCCTCGTGGCGAAGACGATCGAGCTCGGCCTCGCCCGCCGAAGCCTCGTGCGGGCGCTCGGCCGCGTCGCCGAGACCGGTTCGCTGGCCGAGGCCGAGCGGGCGCTCGGCGGGGGCGGCACGATCCTCGACCGCCTCGTCGGCACGGTCGCGAACGAGGTGCGGATCTCCAAGGGCCATGCGGAGGGCATCAAGGAGCGGGCGGTCTCGCGCTGCTCCGAGCTGGTGAAGGCGGAAGGCCGCCTCGCCCGCCGCGGCATGGGCGCGCTCGCCACGATCGGCGCGATCTCGCCCTTCGTCGGCCTGTTCGGCACCGTCTGGGGCATCATGAACAGCTTCATCGGGATCTCGCGGGCGCAGACCACGAACCTCGCGGTGGTCGCGCCCGGCATCGCGGAGGCGCTGCTGGCCACCGCCATCGGCCTCGCCGCCGCGATCCCTGCGGTGATCATCTACAACCACTTCGCCCGGGCGACCCGGAGCTACGGCGACTTGGTCCAGCGCGCCTCCGGCACGGCGATGCGGCTGCTGTCGCGCGAACTCGAGCGCGGCGAGGGCGGGCGCCATGCGCCGCTGGCGCAGGCGGCCGAGTGAGCGGGGGGCCCTGAACCATGGCGATCTCACTCGGTGGCGACGAGGACGGTGACGAGTTCGGCGAGGCGCACGAGATCAACGTGACGCCGTTCATCGACGTGATGCTCGTGCTGCTGATCATCTTCATGATCGCGGCACCGCTCTCGACGGTCGACCTGCCGATCGACCTCCCCTCCTCCAGCGCGGTTCCGCAGAAGCGACCGGACAAGCCGACCTACGTGACGATCAAGGCCGACCTCGCGGTCGCGATCGGCGAGACGCCGGTGCGGCGCGTGGACCTCGCGCAGGCCCTCGACGCGCAGGCCGATCCGAGCCGGGAACGGCGCGTATTCCTGCGCGCGGACCGCGCGGTCCCCTACGGCGAGATGATGGACGTCCTCGAGATTCTCCGCTCCGGCGGCTACCTCAAGGTCGCGCTCGTCGCGCTCGAAGGTCCGCCCGCGGATGCGTCGGGGTCGGGGCCGGCGCCACGGGCGCCATGACGGGCAGGATCGGCAGAGCACACGCGCTCGGGGCTTCCGGCACGGCGCGCCCGCGGCCAACCAGAGCGGCCAGCCGAGGCGCGAGCCCTCGGACCTGCCGCCCGGGCCGGAAGCCGACGACGCGGCCGCCTCGCCGGCCGTCGTCCAGCAGAAGGCCGTCGACGACCCGACCGAATTACCGAAGGCCGTGCCGACCGAGACGGAGGATCCCGACCGGATCGTCTCGCCGGAGGCGACCCTCAAGCCGCAGGAGGACGAGAGCAAGGTCAAGGTCGCCGAGACCCGCCCGTCGGCGGAGTCGGTCGCGTCCGAGGCCGCCTCCGCGCCGACCTCCGAGACGGTCAAGGAGGCTGCGATCGCGACCGCGCCCGTCCTCGGCACCGGCGAGAGCGCCCGCCGCGTCCGCACGACGTGGCAGAAGCAGCTCATGGCCCATCTCGACCGGCACAAGCGCTACCCAGGCGTCGCCACGCATCCGACCGGCGAGGTGCTCGTGAGCTTCCTCCTCGACCGCGTCGGCCACGTGGTCTCGGCGACGGTGCTGAAGGGGTCCGGCGACGGCGCGCTCGATCAGGCCGCCCTGACGATGATGCACCGGTCCGATCCGGTTCCGCCGCCACCGCCGCTCGTCGCGGACGAGGGGCTGACCTTCACGATCCCGGTGGTGTTTCGCGCCAAGCCGAAGGGCAAGTGAGACGGCCGCGTCCCGTGCCGACGACACCGGAGATCGCGCGGCCCGATCCCAGCGCGCAGGGGTGCTGAAACGCAAAAATCCCGCCCCGGGTCTCCGGGTACGGGATGCGAACCTAAACGCTGTTCGATCTTAACGGCTGTTTAGGATTGGTGCCCAGGAAAGGACTGGGCGTTTGCAAAACGAAATGCTGTAAAATCAGATACTTACACCGCGGTATCGAGCGTCGTTTGTACCATCTCTCCGTACCAACAAAAAGACCTTTCTGCTGATGGTGCGGCATTGTCCTTCCGTCATCCTTCCAACCTATGACCGCAGGCTCAATATCTGGGATGGCGCTCGCATCCCGTTCGTACGCGGGCGCTAGTCTTCCGAGCGAGGCGGGGCATTCCGCCTCAGAGAACTCAACTGATGACGAGACCGTACTCGCGGCTACCCCGAATCCCACGCGTCGCTGAGGTGAAAGCGTCGAGCCCGACCGCCTTCATCGATTGCCTACCAACGCCTCGTCGAGATCGCTGACGGAGCTGTCGTAGCCCTCCGCGATCAAGAGGCGACCACGACGCTACCGAAAAAGTGAGCTGCCCGCGTGACGCGCTTGGAAATTTCGCCCGCAAAGCTGACTTGAGGTCCCAACCCCTCCAAACGCGTTGATCCATAGGCCGCTGGTTCCGCCTATGTGTTCAGTTTCTCGCGGCCGCTATGAGGGAAAATCACCAAATGAGAGAGCATCGATCCAACCGCGCCTTTACGCTCCGACGCCTCCACTACCCACGGTTCGCTGACAACCTTCAGCATCAACTGAAAGTGCAGGCGACCGATCGCGCTGATCACGGCAAGGGTGGCTTCGAGCGGCAGCGCGACGCGCGTTCGGAGGACCGCGAGCGGCGCGCGGCACTGATTTCCTGGGCGGACGGGACCTTACGGCTGAGCGCATACCGCCCCGTGACCCATTACACGGGAAATGATGCCCGTAACCTCGCGATGCGCCTCAAGCGGTCTTTGAGCGGAGGACCTCCATCACAGACCTTCGCCTCGTCCAGTTACATGCGCCGCTTTCGGCTCCGATTCGTTGGGGCAGTGCTGAAGCTGATCCGCGAGAATTCAGCAGCCGGGGTGCGGCTCGTTACGATCATCCCACGCGAGTGGCGGATTCAAGGCCGCGATCTGCCGACGATCAAACCTAAGCAATACCTAGAGCGATTCCGCCAGCAGCTGATTCGGGCCGGCCTTCACGAGACTGATGGCTGGTTCATCACCTTCCTACACGGCGACTACGATCCCAACCACGACACCTACCAGCTGCATTTGCACATCGTGATGACCGACGACCTAGTTCCAGTGATCGACCGTCTCAGACTTTTGCCAGCGTATCGAGCTGGGGATCCTAGTCAGCCCGGCTACGTTCGCCAGCCCATCCGAGTGCTAGGCCTGTCGAACCCTGAACGGCGCGTCTCCTACCATCTAGCTCAAGCCTTCTGGCCTTCAAAGCCAAGCTACGAGAAAGACGGAGTGTGGCGGCGCCACCCACGTCGGCAGCGTATCCCCAATCCGCGCCTCGCGGAATGGCTAATGTGGATCGACCGGCAAAGCTTTGGCGATCTGCTAATGCTACGCGGCTGTCGCTTGGGGGGTGGGACACTTAAGGTTCAGGGGTAGTGCAAGCGGCACTGCTCAAGCATCCACTTTTCCGCGTCATCTCATGCCGGGAAAAGGAAGGGCCGCGTCGGTCGGACGACAGGCTCGATCTCGACTTTCTCGCCCCAACGGTACCGCAGGTCCAACCTCGTTACGGATGCTAATTTTCCCGTATTTCCCGCATTTCTCGATGAGAATGGCATAACGGCTTGCACGCCACGGCTGACGGCCGTAGTGTTGTGTCCGAATTTCAGTACGTCGCTGGTCGGAGAAGGCTTTTTCACGGTCAAAGCAGTGCATTTTACGCGTTCGCAGACTGCTGTCGGGCGTTATTGGCGCCCAAGCCGTGTACGTTTTCGCACCAGAGGAGGCCGCTCCCTTTCCCCCCCTTCCCGGGATAAATTTGGAGAATGTCATGGCCCTCACGGGCGGCAAACGCGTGGTCGTAAGTGACCTACGAAGGAGACCGAGCACGAGTAAGGAGTCTCGCCCGGCGGTCGTTAAATGCCGAGACCAGGTGGGGGGGGAATGGCTGCGCATTAGCTTCCATGGCAGAATTGCCACGGCACCCATCGCCGACCTCTTCGATGCCGAGCATCAGTTCTTCAAACGCCTGTACGCTCAGGGTGTCACGATCATGCAGCGCGCTATGCGCGACCATGTGAAGGCTGAGGCCGAGCGGCTTTTGGCAACCGAGCAGGTCCACGTCGTCGAGACTTCCGGTTGGCAGGGGTCACGCTTCTTTCGGGCCGGGGATGCGTTACCAGCCGAGATCGCCGGTGTGCCCGCCATTGACGCGCGGGAAACTACACCAGCCCGACCGCCGCAGGGTTCGTTCGAAGCGTGGCAGTCGGAGGTGCGTCGCCTCGTGAACGGCCAATCCCTTCCCACTTTCGTCCTTGCTTGTGCTTTCGTTCCCCTCCTGCCGCGCCTTGTACCCGAACTGGACGATAACCCAGGCTTCGAGTTGTTCGCCGAGACTACCGTGGGAAAAAGCGTCCTGCTCAAACTCGCTGCTTCGGTCCACGATTCCCCGGCGGTTTTGGTCCGACGCTGGAATACGAGCATAAATGGTTTGGAGCGCCCGATGGCGGAGGCCAACGATGGGCTGCTGCTTCTCGACGAGGTCAGCGAGTACCTGGAAGACGGTAAGGCCGACAAACGGCACACGCTAGCGCGGGCGATGTTCAAGCTCGCCCACGGCTCTGAGAAGGCGCGCTACGATCAGCCCGCCGCCCGCCACCGCTTCGCCTTCCTCAGCACGACCAATATCTCCCTTGCCGATGTGATGCAGGGGTTGCCGCCGGAGGAGGCCGCGGCGATTGCCGTGCGAGTGGCTACGATCCCGGCTGCTGCCTCGCGCTACGGCGTTTTCGACCGTCTGCCGTCTGGGTACGAGACCGGCAAGGCGGCGGCCGAGGCGCTCGTGGGGATCGCCTATGCCCATTACGGCCATGCCGCCCGGGCCTTTACGGCCGAGCTTGAACGCCGAATGCAAACGTCCCTCGGACGGGCTCTGCTGAAGCGTCGCATAATACGCAACCTCAATGCCTTCCGGCGGCGGGCAGGGCTTCACAAGGCCCCGCCCGCGGTAGCCCGTGCGGGCGACAAGTTTGCTATGGCCTACGTCGCGGCGCACTTCGCGTGCCGTTGGGGTATCCTGCCGCTCGACCGGGTAGGCTCGCGCATCATGGAGGTGTACCAACGCCATGTGGTCCCGCCAGTGACTGCGGCCGAGCCCAGGACGGCGGTGGAGCGAATCGAGCGCTATGTCGCCCAGCATCAGTCGGAATTGATCGACATTCGGTCGGGCACGTTCCTAGACCTCGATGATGCCGCCCTCGATGCCGCCCCCGGCTTTTTGGCGAGCCGCCGCGGACAAGGCAAGTACCTCCTGCTACGCACGAGCCGCTGGGACCGCACTTTTGGCGCCGACAGCCTCGCCCTGCTGCGCGAGATGAAGGCGGTCGGACGGCTATGGACGAACGCTGGCCCTCGGCAATGTCAGGCTAAGCTTCGAGCGAACCGGGCGAAAGATCGTGTGTATGCCATCCGACTTGATGCACCACCATGAATCGAGCAAAGAGCCTTCACCTTGAAGATGTGAGCTTCCCGCGTGACTGATATTCCAAGTCACCAATTGGACATTCCTGAGAATTGTAGTTGCAATCCGATCCTAACGGCTTCGCGGGCAAGGTTTCCCGTTCAATCAGGGCGTTGCTACGTTTGGGTCGAGGATTTGCAGATGGAAGGTCCGCCGAACGGGCCGTACGCTTCAGGCCGCGCTCTCAGGACCGCCGCGGCCGGGAGGGGCCGCACGGGCGTGCGCTATGAGTGACGAGCGCGTTGCAGACAGCGACCTGCAGCAGTTCGATCGACGCAGCGGCCGGCATGTCGCCGGTGAGCGCGTTCCGAGTGTCTAACATCTGCAGCTGGTAGGCGATGGTCAGGGCCGAGCCGGCATCGGTCGCTCTGGTGATCACCGTGATGACGCCATGGGCCATCCAGTGGGGGGGGCGATCGTGACGATGCCGTCCGCGGTCGCGAACGTCCGCACGTCCGCAGACAAGTCCGTCATCAGGCATCGGTGCATGTAGGCCCTGCAACGCCCTCGCCGACCGGCTTGCCAACATTGAGGCCGAGCGCGCGGGCCTGATGCAGCGGCTCGTCACGGTTCAGGAAGAAGAGCGGCAGGCCCTTGCGCGCGACCTACACGATGCCTTCGGCCAGTGCCTCGCCGCCGTGGGGGCACGTGCCGCAGCGATCGAACTGGCTGCGCCCCCGGAGCGCGACGACCTTCGTGAGGACGCCCAGGGCATCGAAACCATCATCGCCTCCATGCGGGAGAGCCTGCACGGAGCCCTGGCCCGCCTCGAACTGCCCGATCTGGCCGAAGCCGGATTGGAGGACGCGCTGCGTGGCCTCGTCGCGGACTGGCGAGTACAGCTCAAGTCCGGCCCGACCCTGCATCTTGATATTACGGGCGATCTCACCAGCATGCCCGAAAACGTGGCGACGAGCCTCTATCGGATCGCACAGGAACTGCTGACGAACGCCTTGCGCCATGGCCGGCCGAACCGGATCTTCCTGCGGCTCGGCCGGTCGGAGGCCGGACCACGAACGGTGATGCTGACGCTCGACGATGACGGAGGGGGCGATGTGTCCCGCACCGCTTCTCACACGGGCCGTGGACTCGTCGGCATCCGAGCGCGGCTCGCTGCCCTCGGCGGAAGCTTTTCGCTCACCGGCACCGGTTCAGGCATCCGTGCCTGCGCATCCGTGCCGACGGCCGGCTGAGATCGCCTCATGGCCACGACCATCCTGCTCGTCGATGACCATCCAGTCGTGCGCGAGGGCTATCGCCGCTTGATCGAGCGACAGCCGGGCTTGGTCGTGGTCGCGGAAGCCGAGAACGCGGCAATGGCCTATTCCCAATATAAGGCTAACGAGCCCGATCTTGTGATCCTCGACCTGTCGCTGCCTGGCCCAAGCGGTATCGAGGCCATCCGTCACATCCGCCAGTGGGATGGGTCGGCTCGCATCGTCGTGTTCAGCATGCGCACTGGGGCGATGATCGCGCGCCAAGCCTTTGCCGCCGGGGCGAGCGGGTATGTCAGCAAGGCGAGCTCACCCTGTGAGCTGCTAGCGGCGGTTGCGACCGTGCTACGCGGCAAGCAGGCGATGAGCGCCGACATCTCGCGCGCGATCGCTCAGGACGAGGTGGCTGGCGGGCGCACGGCGCTTGACGACCTCAGCCCGCGGGAGCTCGAAATCCTGGGTTTGACCGTCGGCGGGATGACCGCCCAAGCTGTCGCCGAGGCACTGTGTCTGAGCCTCAAAACGGTGCACAACAACCTCTCGGTGATCCGCGCCACTCTTGGGGCACGCACCGATGCCCATCTCGTCTGGATCGCGATTGGGGCTGGGCTTGTATCGCCCTCGGAGGACCTCTCGTTGAAGGAGCCCTAGCACTTCGTCTGCTTCGACGACCTTTCGACCAGAGCCGACAGGCAGGAAACCACCCCGAGCGGTCATTCCGATAGCGACCCAACCCGGTCGTTCGGACTGCGAAATTAGATACTCCAAAGCGGACGTTGAAAAAGCTCCTACGCCAATGTGCTAAGCCGTTCTCGCCCGCTGTTAAACCGCCAGGTCCCTTTGCCTCTCGGCTAGGCTCGCCGATACACAGGCGCCACAATTAATGATCTCGCCCGCGCCGCGAAGCTTCTTTCAGTTCTCTCCCAAGGACTTTAGCCCAGTCAGGATGATGAGGAGTGAGCGCTGATCGCCCCTTATCTGACCCTGCGGCACAAGGCTGAAGGGCTGCGTGAGTACACACTAACCACGAGATGCCTTGTAAGGGCATCGATCGGACGGTCCGATGTAGTCCCGTTCGATGCTGACCCACGGGCCGGATCTACCTCGCCCGGAGGTGGAGACGAGTTGTCACGCAGACGATGGCCAGCCGAGCGGTGTCTCAGTTCGGCCTGGGAGAAGCAGCGAGCGCTGCGAGAGCGCACGAGGCGACCCGGGCCTGAACCGAGTCTGCGCGGCTGGTGAGAATGATTGGCACTCGTGCGCCGAGCACCAGACCGGCGCAGGCGGCGCCGCCGAGATAGACGAGGGACTTGTAAAGGCTATTGCCGGCATCGAGGTTCGGCACGACGAGAATGTCTGGCTCGCCCGCCACCAGCGAGATAATCCCTTTGGTCGTGGCGGAGGTGAGCGAGACGGCGTTGTCGAAGCCCAACGGGCCGTCGAGGACCGCGCCCGTGATCTGGCCGCGATCGGCCATCTTGCACAGGGACGCCGCGTCGATGGTCGATGGCAGGGCCGGGTTCACGGTCTCCACCGCTGCCAAGATTGCCACTTTCGGCTTGGGGTTGCCCAGCCTGTGCGCGAGGTCGATTGCATTGCGGACGATATCGGCCTTCTCCATCAGGCCGGGGGCGATATTGACAACCGCGTCGGTGAGCATCAGCGGCTTGTGGTAGGCCGGGCAATCGAACCAGAAGACGTGGCTGGTTCGGCGGCCCATGCGGAGCGGGCTGTCGCGCGCCACGACTGCGCCCAACAACTCATCGGTGTGAAGCGAGCCCTTCATCAAAGCTCCGACCTCCCCGGCGCCCGCAAGAGCCACGCCGCGTCGGGCTGCGTCCAGGGGGTCGTCCGCCTCGATGATCATCAGTTTCCCGAGGTCAAGCCCGTTCTCCGCCGCGATCCGGCGGATTAGGGCACCCGGGCCGATCAGTACCGGATCGATGAAGCCGAGGTCGGAAGCCGCGATGGTCGCCGCCAGGGCTCCCGTCTCACAGGGATAAACGACGCCGACCCTGACGGGTCCAGACGCTTGGGCGCGCTGCTTGAGGTCGTCGAGCCTCGGATAAGAGGGCGCTACACGCAGCATTTCCATGGTCAGCTCCCAAGGAGTGTCAGGTCAGCGTCGACGCGAGAGCCGATGCGGCGTTGCGGAGCACCGACAGGCGTTCCGGGGCGTTCTCCCGCCACAGGCGCACCACTGGCGCTTGAAGCGCCAGTGCTGCCACGCATTCGCGTCCGGTCCCGTCGAGGATCGGTACGGCGATGCAGAAGAGGCCGGTCAGAAATTCTTCGTCGTCGAGGGCGTAGCCCTGTCGCTTGATCTGCTGCAGCTCCGCCTCGAGGGCCGGCAGATCGGTCAGAGTGTTGGCGGTGTGGCGGTCGAGAGGCAGGCTTGCGAAGAGGCGCTCGCGCCGGCCGCGGGGCATCAGCGCAAGGAACAGTTTCCCACTTGCGGAGCAATGCGCCGGCACGCGGGAGCCCTTCTGGAATGCCACCCGCAGGGGCAGGGACGCCTCGACGCGATCGAGATACATGACCTCGCTCCCCTGGAGAACGGTGAGATTGCAGGACTCACCGAGCGAACGCGCCACACCCTGAAGGATCTGGTGTCGGCGGATCGAGCCGGGGTTGTTCGACAGGATCGCGAAGGCGAGTGCAGTGGCACGTGCCGCCAGCTCGTAGCGGCGACCATCCGGCAGCCGCCGCAGCAACTCCGCACCTTCGAGCATCGTCAGCCACCGGTGAAGCGTCGGCTTCGGCAGGTTCGCGACCTCCGTAAGCTCGGCAAGGGTCGGTGCGTGATCCATAGCGGCGATCGCCTCCAGAAGACCGAATGCCTTGAGTGCCGGCGAGGAATCGACGGTGTCTTCCATCTGGTTTTGATCCATATTTCATAAATTAGAACGCTGGAAGCAAAAAAACGAGATCAAGGTTGCGGCGCTCTGATTGTGGGTCCATGAATGGCCTGCAAGCGGCATCCGGGTCGAGACGAGCGTCACGAATGCCGCGGGCCCATCGGAACCGAAAGCGGCCGATGGGTCGGCCGAGGCCTCACGTGTGCTCCCGCCGGGCCCGACGGCTCAAGCGGACAGACCTGGAGAATGGGGCGCGCAGAGGTTCTCGGACCAAGTTGAAACAGGGAAACACCAGGAGGGTGCGCCATGAAGATGTCCACGGAGGAAGCGTTCGTTAAGGTCCTGCAGATGCACGGCATCGAGCATGCGTTCGGCATCATCGGATCCGCCATGATGCCGGTCTCGGACCTGTTCCCAAAGGCCGGCATCGCGTTCTGGGATTGCGCCCACGAGACGAATGCCGGGCTGATCTGCGACGGGTACACTCGGTCCACCGGCAAGATGGCCATGGCCATCGCCCAGAACGGCCCCGGGGTCACCGGCTTCGTTACCGCGATGAAGACCGCCTACTGGAATCACACCCCGATGCTACTGGTGTCGCCGCAGGCCGCCAACAAGACCATAGGCCAGGGCGGTTTCCAGGAAGTCGAGCAGATGGCGCTGTTCGAGGACATGGTCTGCTACCAAGAGGAGGTCCGCGATCCTTCCCGGGTCGCCGAGGTCCTCAACCGTGTGATCGAGAAGGCGTGGCGCGGATGTGCCCCGGCACAGATCAACATCCCTCGGGATTTCTGGACCCAGGTTATCGACGTCGCGTTGCCGCAGATCGTGCGGCTTGAGCGTGCCGCGGGCGGCCGGCAGGCGATCGCGGACGCGGCTGAACTGCTGTCCGGGGCCAAGTTCCCGGTGATCCTCAGCGGCGCCGGGGTGGTGATTGGCGACGCCGTGAGGGAGACGGTGGCGTTGGCCGAGCGTCTCGATGCCCCGGTCTGCTCAGGCTACCAGCACAACGATTCGTTCCCCGGCAGCCATCCGCTGGCCGCCGGCCCGCTTGGCTACAACGGCTCGAAGGCCGCGATGGAGTTGATCGCCAAGGCCGACGTAGTGCTAGCCCTCGGTACGCGCTTGAACCCGTTCTCGACCCTGCCGGGCTACGGAATCGACTACTGGCCGAAACAGGCGAAGATCATCCAGGTTGACATCAACCCCGACCGGATCGGCCTCACCAAGACGATCTCGGTCGGTATCT
Source organism: Methylobacterium sp. WL116 (assembly GCF_008039455.1). NCBI lineage: Bacteria > Pseudomonadati > Pseudomonadota > Alphaproteobacteria > Hyphomicrobiales > Methylobacteriaceae > Methylobacterium > Methylobacterium sp. WL116. The sequence goes on along the minus strand of NZ_VRUV01000017.1, from coordinate 14,899 downwards.
GCGGCGATGCCCGGCAGGTCGCCCGCCAGATCCTCGAACAGCTCACCTCGGATGCTGGGAACGCGGGCCGCGAGGAGCGCAAGGCCCTCGTCCATCACACGAAGTCCGCCTGGGCGCAGGCCCTCACCTCCATGGACCACGAGGACGACGATCCCGGCACCACCTGGAACCGCGAGGCCCAGGCCCGCGACAGCGATCGCATGTCGCCTCGGCAGGCGTGGCGGGCAATCCAGGCCGGCATGCCCCGGGACGCGATCGTGTCAACCGACATCGGCAACAACTGCGCCATCGGGAATGCTTATCCCAGCTTCGAGAATACCAGAAAATACCTCGCGCCGGGAATGTTCGGCCCGTGCGGCTACGCATTCCCCTCGATTGTCGGAGCCAAGATCGGCCAACCGGATACCCCGGTTTTCGGATTTGCAGGAGATGGAGCCTTCGGCATATCAATGAACGAGATGACCTCCATTGGCCGGGATGAGTGGCCAGCAATCACCATGGTCATCTTCCGCAACTATCAGTGGGGCGCAGAGAAGAGGAACACCGTACTTTGGTACGACAACAACTTCGTCGGTACTGAACTCGACCCCAAGCTTAGCTACGCCAAAATCGCCGAGGGTTGTGGTTTCAAGGGCGTCCGCGTGGACAATACCCGCGATCTCACCCAAGCCATCCAGCAAGCCGGCGAGGAGCAGTCCCGAGGCGTGACGACCTTCATTGAAGTCATCCTGAACCAGGAGCTCGGCGAACCGTTCCGTCGCGACGCCATGAAGAAGCCGGTGCCAATCGCCGGCATCGAAAAGTCAGACATGCGCCCGCAGCACCCGCCGGCCTAATGACAGCAATGCCCCGCGCCCAGATCCGACTCGGCGTGGGGCATTCACTACGGCTTTACAGATTTAGCAAGGCGATCTGATAGAGCGACGTAGCCGGAAACAGGCCGTGTCTGCGAATCGCCGGCTGCACCGGTACCAACAGGTACCTCGGCTGAAGCCTCAATTGCCCGGGAAGAAAACCGCTTCGTTTTGCTCAGCCCGAGCTATCTCAAGCATGTGCCACTTGAGACCCGAGACAACACGCGAGGCTTCCAACGTCGGGGCAACCGGAAATGGTGCGGCGTGTATGTTACTCACCATGACGAGAGCGTACAGAGCAGCGAGGACTGGCAGGACGTCTCGCGCGCGTTCAGGATGATTCATTGGAGCCGCAGTGTGTGTCGTTTGTCGTAGGCGACTTAGCACTTGATTTGGTGCGCCGCAAAAACAATCGCATTGCGGTGCCGCATTGCAGGGTTGTCTGACCGACAGGACACGAATTTTCAGATCACGATATTGCCAAGCTCCGACAGGATGTATTGCGCAAGGTGCTCCGCGGCTGTGGGGGCTTCGCCTGGCTTTCTCTGCAGCACGATCTTTAGGGCTGGAAGGTCGGGAAGCCCGCTACCCGCCGCTATCTGCCTGATCTCCCCGTTCACAGCGCAGAGCGGAAATATTGAGACCGCCAGCCCGGCATGGACCGCGGCCTGGAGGCCCGCGATGCTGTCGCTAACTGCCGTGATAGCCCAACTGCGTCCTACTTGCCCTAGGGCGTCCAGGGCGCATTGCCGATAGATGCTGCCCGGCGGGAGTAGCGCTAGCGGGAGCGGCGAGCGCAAGTCCAAGTCGCCTCCTCGGGCTGCGACCCAAACCAACGGCTCCTCCCGCACAACGATTCCACTGTCCTGATCCGGCTGCCGAGTCATCAGAGCAAGGTCTATCTCCTCGCGGGCGAGAGCCAAACGCAGCTGGACGCTGCGGGAACAGCGCAGCTCTATCTCCACTTGCGGGTAAACCCTGGCGAAGCCTGCCAAGACCGCAGGGAGCAGGAATGCCGCATAGAGGTCTGGCACGCCGAGTCGGACTCGCCCTGCGATGTCGGGGGCCTCAAATCGCTCGCGGATCTCGTCATTGAGGCTCAAGAGCTTGCGGGCATAGGCGAGGAGCACCTCCCCATCCCTCGTCAAAGCACCGTGGCGTCGTTCTCCGTCGAACAAAGGACGTCCGAGAGCGCGCTCGAGCCGATGCATCTGGTGCGTGATCGCCGGCTGCGTGCGGCCGACCTGCTTTCCGGCCAGCGTGATGCTCCCGGTGTCGTGCACCGCTAGGAACGTTCGCAGCAGCGGAATCTCAAGATCCGGAATCATATCGATCAATTTTTTGAATGATCGGGATCAAGAGAATATATTTCTCCTGTTCGAACGCAATGGCTAGCGTGTCCTCATCGAGCCGTAAGGGATCAAGAATTCGGGCTTCAGACCCGATGCCTTCACGCCGGTGAGAATGGAAACGCAGGAAGGACGCCGGGTACTTCGCGACCCCACGCCGTCGCATGCGGTCGAAATGAGGATGCCCTGGCGCCCCTTTATCAGGAGGGCGGAATGCTACGGCTCGTACGCATCAAGGCGACGGACAGAGTCTTGTTTGTCATCTGCCTGATGTACCTGATCACCTACATAGATCGGGTGAACATCGGCACGGCCGCGCCGGCCATGCAGAAAGAACTGGGTTTGACGAATGTCGAACTCGGCCTGGCCTTCTCGGCCTTCGCCTACCCTTACGCCTTCTTCCAGATCGCCGGCGGCTGGCTTGGTGACCGCCTGGGTCCACGCAAAACCTTACTGATCTGCGGCGCCATTTGGTCCGCCGCGACCGTGATGATCGGCTTTGTCGAAGGGGCGATGTCGCTAGTAGCGGCGCGCTTCCTCCTCGGCATCGGCGAGGGCTCTGCCTTCCCGACCGCGACGCGGGCGCTGGCGAACTGGATGGCCGCCGACCGGCGAGGCTTTGCCCAGGGCATCACTCATGCCGCCGCCAGACTCGGCAATGCGCTCACACCACCGCTGATCGCCTTCCTGATCGTGGCGCTTTCCTGGCGCGACAGCTTCATCATCATCGGGATCATCAGTTTCGCCTGGGTCGGGCTGTGGTGGTTCTACTTCCGCGACGATCCCCGCGAGCATCGGGGCGTGACGGAAGCTGAACTCGCCGTCCTGCCGCCCGTGAAGATTGCCGGCGAACGTAGGGCAGTGCCATGGGGGCCGCTGCTTCGGCGGATGCTGCCGGTGACGTTGACTGACTTCTGCTACGGCTGGACCCTCTGGCTGTTCCTGAACTGGATCCCCTCCTACTTCCTCAATCAGCATCATCTCGACATCAAGAAATCCGCGATTTTTGCTTCTGGCGTCTTCTTCGCGGGCGTGGTCGGGGACACGGTGGGCGGCATCGTTAGCGACCGGATCCTGCGGCGTACGGGCGACGTCGCCAAAGCCCGCGTCAGCGTCATCGTCGTGGGCTTTCTCGGGGCCTTTGCTTTCATGCTCCCGGTGTTGTTCACCACCGACCTGCTGACAATCACCCTGTGCCTGTCGGGTGCGTTCTTCTTTGCCGAACTGATCGTCGCGCCGATCTGGGCAGTGCCGATGGACATTGCTCCCCAATATTCGGGCACGGCTTCTGGCTTCATGAACTTCGGCTTCGGTCTCGCCGGAATGATCTCCCCCGTAGTGTTCGGGCTGATCATCGATCTCACCGGCCGGTGGGATCTACCCTTCATGGCCTCGCTGGGCCTGCTGCTCGCTGGCGCCGGTCTCGCACTGCGGATGCGGCCGAACGAGCCCTTCGTAGACGCGCCACAGGACGAGCTCGTCCCCAGCTCTTCCCTCCCGGTCAGGCCGATAGCCTGACCGGATCCGGCCCTCGGCCGTCCCCCCCCCTCGATCCGAAACGCCCTCAAAACCTTCAGGAGCGCGCCATGTCGCCTGCCGCCGTCATGCCCCTTACGAAGCCCGATGTTCACGCCGTCCACGATCCCGTCGCCGAGGTGATGGAGCGGGCGCGGACCGCGCAAGCCCAGTTCGCCGATGTCGATCAGGACCGGGCCGACGCCGCCGTCCGAGCCGTCGCGTGGTCGCTTTACAAGCCCGCAAACGCCCGCGAGATCGCCGAACTCGCGGTGGCCGATACCGGCCTCGGTAACGTGGCGGACAAGATCGTAAAGAAGCAGCGCAAAACCTTTGGGACCCTGCGCGACCTGCTCCGCGGTCGGTCGGTGGGCGTCATCGAGCACGATGTGGCCCACGGCATCGTGAGATACGCCAAGCCCATGGGGGTGATCGGGGCGGTAACCCCCTCCACCAATCCCGGCGCCACGCCGGTGAACAAGGCGATGATGGCGATCAAGGGCCGCAACGCCATCGTCATCGCACCCTCGCCGCTGGGCTACCGCACCACCGCTCGCGCGGTAGAGCTGATGCGGGCGGAACTCGAGACGATCGGCTTGCCCGCCGACCTCGTGCAGATCCTCCCCGCCCCGATCACGAAGGACTCGACGGAGGCCCTGATGCGGGCCTGCGACCTCGTCGTAGTCACGGGCTCGCAGGACAACGTCCGCCGGGCTTACTCCAGCGGGACGCCCGCCATCGGCGTCGGCGCCGGCAACGTGCCGGTCATGATCGACGAGACCGCCGACCTCGACGCAGCCGCCGCGCGGATCCGCGACTCGAAGATCTTCGACAACGCCACATCCTGCTCCTCGGAGAATGCGGTGGTCATCGTGGATGCGGTCTACGATCGGGCCGTCGCTGCCCTGGAGCGGGCCGGAGCGTACCTGTGCGGCAGAGAGGAGAAGCAGCGCATCGCCGAGCGGCTCTGGGTGCGGGGCAAACTCAATCGCGACCTCATCGCCCGTGACGCCGACGTGCTCGCCCGCGCCTTCGAACTGCCGGAGAAAGCTGACGGGGCGAAATTCTTCCTCGTGGAAGAGGAGGGGATCGGACGCGCCGCCCCGTTTTCCGGCGAGAAGCTCGCCCTCGTCCTCACCGTCTACCGGGCGAAGGACTTCGCGGAGGCCAAGGCGAAGGTCGCTGCCATCCTTGACCACCAGGGCAAGGGTCATTCCTGCGGCATCCACACCACTGACATGGCCCGGGCCCGGGAGCTCGCCGAAGACCTCGACGTGGTGCGGGTGCTCGTGAACTTCGCCCACACCTTTGGCAACGGCGGCGGCTTCAATTCCGGCCTCGGCTTCACTCTGAGCATGGGCTGCGGTTCTTGGCAAAAGAACAGCATCTCCGAAAACCTAAGTTATCGCCACTTCCTCAACATCACCCACCTCGTCACTCCGATCCCCGAGGATCGCCCAAGCGAACAGGACCTGTTCGGGCCGCACTGGGACCGGATCGGCCATTCGGAGGATGCGCGATGAACTTTCTCGAACACGTCGCCAAGGCGCGGGTGCTGGCGCCCGCGGGCATCCCGATCCCACGGGGGATCCACTGTGTGACGGCGGAGGATGCGGCAGCCGCTGCTGCCGAGCTCGGCCCCTGCATGGTCAAGGCCCAAGTCCCGACCGGCAAGCGCGGCAAGGCGGGCGGCATCCGCGCCGCCATGACCCCCGACGAGGCCCGCGAGGTTGCAGGCGCGATCCTCGGCATGACCATCGACGGCCACCGGGTTGAGTCGGTACTCCTGGAGGAGCGCGCCGCCATCGCGCGGGAATTCTACGCCGCGCTCCTCACTGACACGGAGAGCCGCACGCCCCTCGTGCTGTTCTCCACCGAGGGGGGGATGGACATCGAGGAGGTTGCGGCCACACGGCCGGACGCCCTGCGTCGTCACCGGGTCAACCTCGACCGGGGATTCGATGGGGAGGCGGCTCGCGCCCTCCTCGACGGGCTCGATCTCGGCCCCGCGCGGGAGCAGATCGAGGCGATCCTGCCCGCCCTGTACCGGATCGGCGGGACCGTTGATGCCGAGCTGATCGAGATCAACCCCCTAGCCCTGCTGGAGGACGGGCGCGTCGTCGCCCTCGACTGTAAGCTCACCCTCGATGATTCGGCGGCCTTCCGGAACGCAGACCTTACGGCCGAGGCCTCGCCGGAACCGATGAGCCCGCTCGAACGGGAAGGGGCGGAGCTGGGGCTCAAGTTCATCCAGCTCGACGGCGACGTCGGCGTTCTCGCTAATGGCGCTGGCCTCACCATGACGACCATGGACGTCATCAGCCATTGCGGTGGACGGCCGGCGAACTTCCTCGAGATCGGCGGCGAGGCTTACACCAAGTCCGAGGCGGCCCTGCGGCTCGTCCTGGCCAATCCCGGCGTGAAGAGTCTCGTCGTCAACTTCTGCGGGGCCTTCGCCCGTACCGACGTGATGGCCGAGGGCGTCGTGACCGCCTGGAAGCGCCTCGCCCCCGAGGTGCCGGTATTTTTCTCGATCCACGGCACCGGGGAGGACGAGGCCGTGCGCCTCGTCCGCGACGGGCTCGGGGTCGAGCCCTATGACCTGATGGAGGACGCGGTGCAGGCCGCGGTGGAGGCAGCTCGATGATCATCTATCGCCAGCACGCACGCGTCCTCGTCCAAGGCCTCACTGGCAAGCAAGGGAGCTTCTGGAGCGAGAAGATGATGGCCTGCGGCACGCAGGTCGTCGCCGGCGTCAACCCGAAGCGGGCCGGGGAGGAGCATCTCGGCCTGCCGGTCTACGCCACGGCCAGGGCGGCCATGGCCGAAACCCCCTTCGACTGGTCGGTGATGTTCATTCCTCCCGCGGCCGCCAAGGCAGCAGCTCTCGACGCCATCGAGGCCGGGACGAAGACCCTCGTCGTCCTCACCGAGCACATCCCGATCCGGGATGTCCTTGCCATCCACCATGCGGCGCGCGCCCACGGCACGCGGATCGTCGGACCGAACACGGCGGGCGTCGTGACGCCGGGCGAGGGCTTCGTTGGGATCATGCCGGGGCACAACCCGAACATCTTCGGGCCCGGCGAGATCGGCGTGATCTCCCGCAGCGGCAGCCTCGGCACCTTGATCTGCCTAAACCTCACCCGGGCAGGCCTCGGCCAGTCGGCGTTTCTCGGCATCGGCGGCGACCCGATGATCGGCACCACCACCCGGGACGCCCTGGTGGCGCTGGACCGAGACGCGCGGACCCGCGCCGTGGTCCTCGTCGGTGAGATCGGTGGCGCCATGGAGGAGGCCGCAGCGGACTACGCCGCCTCGATGAGCAAGCCGGTGGTCTCGTTCATCGCCGGCCGTGCCTCCCCACCCGGCAAGAAGATGGGCCATGCCGGCGCCATCGTCTCTGGCGATCGGGGCAGCTACGCCGGCAAGCGTTCGGCCCTTGAGGCGGCGGGCGTCGCCGTCGCTGATACGCCGGGAGAGATACCTGAGCTGCTCAGGCACACGTTGGCACAGCCGATGCCGCGCCGAGCCGAGTCCGCGCTCCACGCGGCTGGGTAAGGACCCAACTGGCTCGCTTCAGCCATCACCTCCTCCCGTTTGCAGGAGGAGGTGATGGCTGGCTTCACGCCCTGGCCCGCTCGAACTCATCGAGGAATGCGCTGAGATTCTGCTGTAGGGCCGGGCAGAGGTAGCCACCCTCCTGCACGATGACTGTGGACAGCCCCGCGGCAGCGATAATCGCGGCGGCCTTGCGGAAACCTGCCTCTGTGACCGTGAGCGCGCCGATTGGATCGTCTTTGGACGCGTCGAGGCCCAAGGCGACGACGAGGGCCGCTGGTTTGTAACTGCCGATCGCAACTACACCGTCGGCGATCGCGGCGAGCCAGGGCTCATCACCCGATCCCTGCGGCAACGGCAAGTTGCGATTGAAGCCCTCACCCGGTCCGGCGCCGATCTCATCGGCATAGCCCGCAAAGTACGGGAAGTAATCAGCCGGGTCCGCGTGCACCGAGACAGTGAACACGTCCGGCCGGGCGTAGAAGATGCCCTGCGTACCGTTTCCGTGGTGGACATCGATGTCGAGGACCGCGACCCTTCCACCAGTCGCCCCGCGCAAGCGTTCGGCCGCGATGGCACTGTTGTTGAGGTAGCAGAAGCCGCCGGCCGAGTCGGCGTAGGCATGGTGCCCCGGCGGTCGGCACAGGGCGTAGGCATAAGTCTCCGCCAAGGCGGCGTCGGCGGCAGCGACGGCGGCTTGCGCCGAGCCGTAGACCGCCTGCCAGGTTCCCGCCCGCACCGGCGTCGATGTGTCGGCCGTGTAGAGGCCGATGAGTCCGAGCAACCCCTCCGGCCGACGGTGCATGTGCGGCCGTGCAAAATGGCCTGTCAGGATCTCGTCGTCGATGCCGGGTAACGCGTCGCGGCGATCCCACGCCTCCCGCAGGAAGGCGACGTAGCCGACATCGTGCACGGCGAAGATTGGATCGAGGCCGAAATCTCCCACCTCCCGCACGACGTGCCCACTGGCCCGGACCGTTTCCAGCAGTCGGTGATAGCGATCCGCCTGCTCGGGATGGTCCACGATCGCCCCGCGCCGGAAGTATCGATTGGGATCGTGGCGAGCACTGTCGCCGTGGTGGAAGACCTGCATCGCCTCGCTCCTTGCCGCGACCCGCTCGATCGGAGCGCTCTGGTGTCACCCGGCCCAGCCTGTCGCGAGAAACGCACGGCGTCCATATTGACACTCGCGAACTCCTCTCATCAAATAGAACATAACGTACCGTTTTTCGAGACAAACACTCGTAACGGAGATAATTTTGAGGAAACGCCATCCTTCCAGAGCTGCGCCGGAGCCCATCGAGTGCGACTATGTCGTGGTCGGAGGAGGCACCGCGGGGTGCGTGCTCGCCAACCGCCTCTCGGCGGATGGTCGCCATCGGGTTGTGCTCCTCGAAGCCGGCCCGCGCGATAAGTCACCGTGGATCCACCTTCCCATCGGCTACGGGAAGACGATGGTCCACAAAACCCTCAACTGGGGGTTCTCCACCGAACCAGAGCCGTCCATGGACGGCCGCGCGATCTACTGGCCCCGTGGTCGGACGCTCGGCGGGTCTAGTTCGATCAATGGTTTGATCTTCGTCCGTGGGCAGGCCCAGGACTATGACCACTGGGCCGACCTCGGGAACGACGGTTGGGGCTGGCGCGACGTGCTGCCCTACTTCATCCGCAGTGAGCACAATTCGCGCGGAGCCAGTGCCACCCACGGAGGCGACGGCCCGCTCTGGTGTTCCGACATCCGCCACAAACACGAGTTGATCGAGCGCGTCATCACCGGAGCCGGGGAGTTGGGCGTCCGCCGCACGGACGACTTCAACGGCGGCGATCAGGAAGGTGTCGGCTACTACCAGCTCTTCACCCGCAACGGCCTGCGCTGCAGCACTGCGGTCGCCTATCTCCGTCCCGCCGAAGGGCGCTCGAACCTGCGCGTCGAGACCGATGCTCACGTCACCGGCCTCATCCTTCAAGGCAAGCGCGCCCTGGGCGTCCGGGTCCAGCAGCACGGGCGCGACGTGGAGATCCGGGCATCGCGCGAGGTCATCCTCGCGGCAGGCGCCCTCCAAAGCCCACAGCTCCTGCTCCTCTCCGGCATCGGTCCCGCCGGCGCACTCCGCACGCACGGTATCCCAGTTCATCATGAATTGGCTGGCGTCGGCGAGAACCTACAGGATCATTTGCAGATCCGGTTAAGCTACCGCCTGACCAAACCGATCAGCACGAACGACGATCTGCGCAACATCATCGGCAAGGCGCGGATCGGCCTGCGATGGCTTCTAACGCGCAGCGGACCCCTCGCGGTCGGCATCAACCAAGGCGGCCTATTTACCCGCGTCATGCCGGGACAGGGGACGCCGGACATCCAGTTCCACTTCGGCACCCTCTCCGCCGACATGGCAGGCGGGCAACCGCATCGCTGGTCCGGTTGCACCTTCTCCGTCTGCCAGCTTCGGCCGGAATCGCGTGGCACCGTCACCTTGCGTGGCACTGACCCCTTCGCGGCGCCCGTGATGCGAGCGAACTACCTTGCCACAGAGACCGATCGGCTCTGCACCGTCGAGGGGATCAAGTTCGCCAGGCGCCTCGCCGCGACGCAAGCCCTGAGCACGCTGATCCTTTCGGAGGAGAAGCCCGGACCCGGAGTCGTGGACGATGCGGGCCTGCTGGCGTTCGCACGGTCCTCCGGCGCCACGATCTTCCATCCTTCCGGCACCTGCAAAATGGGGACGGACGCCCTTGCCGTGGTCGATCCCGCCCTTCGCGTCCACGGCATGGAGGGTCTGCGCGTGGTCGACTGCTCGATTATGCCGACCCTCGTCTCCGGCAACACCAGTGCCCCCGTGGTGATGATCGCCGAGAAGGCCTCCGACATGATCCTGGCCGATGCCGCTTCTGCCATCCAGGAGCGGAGACCGGCCTTGCGGACGATGCCGCCGGCGGAGGTCGTCCACCACGCCTGAAGGGTGGAACTGCGAGGACGCATTATACCTCCTAAAGCCTCCGGACGAAGGCGATGGGATGGGACCGGCGATAGGGCACCCAGCGAAGGTGCCCGCGCCACAAGGAAATCGCTCAACGTTTCAGACACGCGATGAACGGGAGAAGGGGCAGATGTCGTATCCGGAACGGGGACCAGCACCATCGTCTAAGGGAGGGATCGGTCGCGTCGTGACCGCCTCCCTGATTGGCGCGACGATCGAGTGGTACGACTTCTTCCTCTACGGGGTGGTTGCCGGCATCGTCTTCAACAAGCTCTACTTCCCTGTGAGCGACCCCCTCATCTCGACCCTGCTCGCCTACGCGACCTTCGCCGTCGGCTTCGTCGCCCGGCCGCTCGGGGGCGTGATCTTCGGGCATTTCGGCGACAGGATCGGCCGCAAGAGCATGCTCGTCATCACCCTGATGCTGATGGGCGTGGCGACCTTCCTAATCGGCATCGTGCCGACTTATGCCCAGATCGGCGTGGCGGCGCCGATCCTGCTTCTGCTCCTGAGGGTGGTCCAGGGCATCGGACTGGGTGGAGAATGGGGCGGCGCGGTGCTGATGGCCTTCGAATCCGCGCCGGAGGGCAAGCGCGGTTTCTACGCGAGCATTCCACAGATCGGCCTCTCGCTCGGCCTCTGCCTCGCCTCCGGGGTCGTCGCCCTGCTCTCGTATACGCTGAACGAGGAACAGTTCCTCGCCTACGGTTGGCGCGCTGCGTTCCTGCTCAGTGTCGTCCTCGTGGCGGTGGGCGCCTATATCCGCCTCAACGTCATGGAGACGCCCGAATTCACAAAGGTGAAGCAGGACAACCACGCGGCCGACATCCCCTTCGTGTCGATGATCCGCGGCTACCCCGCCGAGATCATCGCCGGCATGGGCGCGCGGATGGTCGACGGCGTGGTGTTCAACGTCTTTGCAGTCTTCGCGATCGGCTACCTCACGCAAACGCTGAAGGTGTCGCGCACGGAGGCCCTGCTTGGCGTCACCGCCGCGGCGGTGGTGATGTGTGCGACGATTCCGTTCTTCGGCTGGCTCTCCGACCGCCTCGGCCGAACACGGGTCTATGCATGGGGGTCGGTGATCTCCGGGTTTGCTGCCTTCCCGGCCTTCTGGGTGTTCGTGTCGTACCCCAACAACATTCAGGCGATCTGGTTCGCGATCATCATCCCGTTCGGCATCATCTATGCTGCGGTCTACGGGCCGGAGGCCGCCCTTTTCTCGGAGCTGTTTTCTGCAAGGGTGCGATATACCGGGATTTCGTTTGTCTATCAGTTCTCCGGGATCTTCGCGAGCGGCCTGACGCCGATCATCGCGACGGCGCTGCTGCAATACTCCGGGGTGAACAACCCCTGGCTCGTCTGCGGCTACTGCGCCCTGTCCGGCATTCTCAGTGCCGCCTCGGCCATCTGGATCGGCCGAATCCGCCGGCGCCGCCTGATCGAGGAGGCGCCGGCCTATCCCATCGCCTACCCACAAATCTCTTGACGCCGGGCAAGCCGCCGAAAACGCCGCGCGTCGGCCGGGGCCTCCCGGTCACCGCAGGGAGATGGAGGGATCAATGAGTTTCGTACCCACGCGACGCGGCCTCCTAGCAGGAGGCGGTCTCGCGCTTACCGCAGCCGGCCTGCGTCCGGCGTCCGGCGTAGAGATGGCGCAGCTCGCCTTCGGCAACGGAGAGCGTCCGCTCGTGGCCTATCCGGGTAAGCGCCCGCTGCTGCAGATGACCGCGCGGCCGCCGCAGCTTGAGACACCATTCGCGATCTTCGACGAGGGCACGATCACGCCGAACGACGCCTTTTTCGTACGATACCATCTCGCCGACATCCCCACCGAGATCGACGCCCAGGCCTTTCGCGTCGAGATCGGCGGCCATGTCGAGCGCCCGCTTTCCCTCTCACTCACCGACCTGAGGAGGATGGATCCGACGGAGGTGGTCGCGGTGAACCAATGCTCCGGCAACTCCCGCGGCTTCTTCGAGCCGCGGATGGCCGGCGGCCAACTCGCCAACGGCGCCATGGGCTGCGCCCGCTTCGTTGGTGTGCCCCTGAAGACCGTTCTTGATAAGGCCGGCGTGAAGGCCGGGGCCGTGCAGGTCGCCTTCGAAGGGCTCGACGGGCCGGTCCTTCCTGAGACCCCGGACTTCGCGAAGGCGCTCACCCTCGACCACGCCCGCGACGGGGAGGTGATGCTGGCCTGGAATATGAACGGGCAGGACCTGCCCTGGCTCAACGGCTTCCCGCTTCGGCTCGTGGTGCCGGGCTATTACGGTACCTACTGGGTGAAGCACCTCAATGCCGTCACCGTCCTAGACAAGCCCTACGAAGGGTTCTGGATGAAGACGGCCTACCGCATTCCGGACAACGAATGCGCCTGCACCGAGCCCGGTAAGGCGCCGGACAAGACCTTGCCGATCGGGCGCCTCAACGTGCGCTCCTTCATGACCAACCTTGCGGACGGGGCGCAGTTGATGGCGGGCCGTGTGCCTCTGCGCGGCATCGCCTTCGATGGCGGCTCCGGTATCAAGGCGGTGGAGGTCTCCGCAGACGACGGCCGGACCTGGAACTCGGCCAAGCTCGAGCAGGACCTTGGCCGCTACGCCTTCCGGCGCTGGAACGCGGAGGTGGATCTCGCACCGGGGGCGCATTCCTTGCGCGTCAAGGCCACGGCCAACAATGGCGCAACCCAGCCGATGGAGCCCCGCTGGAACCCGGCCGGCTACATGCGCAACGTGGTCGAGACCACCCGTGTGCGCGCGGCTTAAGGAAATCACACATGATTAAGATAGCCGCCTTCACCGCATCTCTCGCGCTTGCCATCTCGGGGACGGCGGCCCTGGCGGCACCGGACAGCTACGTTCTGCTGGAACCCACTGCGCAGTTGCGAGCTCCACCGGATGCCTCTCATGGGGGCGGCTTCCAGGCGGCACAGGAGAGCTGCCAGACGTGCCATTCCCCCGATTATGTCGCGATGCAGCCCCCACGGAAGGGCCAAGCCTTCTGGAATTCCGAGGTGACTAAGATGGTGAAGGTCTACCATGCGCCCATCGAGGAGGCGCAGGCCAAGGCGATCGCCGCCTATCTCGACGCAGCCTACTGAGAGCCGGACAGGGGGGTACGCTATGACCGCCAGGACGGCTGGCCGCGTTGAAGAGGAAGCGGCGCCTTCCGATCGTTCCAGGGTCTTCGTCTGGGCTGGAGCAGCCGGCAGCCTCCTGCCGGGGTTGCTCCTGTGCCTCGCCGTCACGGGGCTGGCACAAGTGCTGCAGGCCGGCGAAGAGCACCTTACCGGTCACCCCTACGTCGAGGCTCTGGTGCTTGCCATCCTGCTTGGGACGGCCTTGCGTACGGCGTGGGTGCCAGGAGCCCGCTTCAGAGCCGGGATCGCCTTCTCGGTCAAGCAGGTGCTGGAGATTGCCGTGACCCTGCTCGGCGCCTCGGTGAGCCTAGGGGCGATCGTTGCTTCGGGCCCAGCGCTGCTCGCCGGCATAGTTGGCGCGGTGGCCCTGACTATCCTGGCGAGCTGCGCGCTCTGTCGCGCGCTCGGGTTGCCGGTGCGTATGGCGCTGCTGATCGCTTGCGGCAACGCCATCTGCGGCAACTCGGCCATCGCCGCCGTGGCCCCGATCATCGGTGCGGACAGCCGGGATGTCGCGGCCGCCATCGCCTTCACAGCGGTGCTCGGCGTGCTGATGGTGCTCGGCCTGCCGCTGTTCGTGCCGCTCGCGGGCTTTAGCGAGCACCAGTACGGTGTGCTGGCCGGAATGACCGTCTACGCGGTGCCGCAGGTGTTGGCTGCCACCGTGCCGGTGAGCCCGCTCGCGACGCAGGTCGGCACGCTGGTCAAGCTGGTGCGGGTGCTAATGCTCGGCCCTGTGGTGGTAATTCTGTCGCTAATCGCGCCGCGCCTACCCGCGGAGGGAGCGACCGCTAAGGCAGCACCGCGACGGCTCGGCTTCTTCAAGCTTGTGCCTTGGTTCATCATGGGCTTCCTGGCGCTCGCGACCTTGCGGTCGCTTGGGCTCGTTCCGGACGGCTGGGTTGCGCCCCTCGCCCGGATCGCCGGCTTCCTGACGATTGTGTCGATGGCCGCACTGGGGCTGGGCGTCGATGTGCGTGTTCTGGCCCGCGTCGGCGGCCGGGTCACGTTGGCGGTCACCGCCTCGCTCCTCGTGCTCCTCGCCATCGCGATCTTGCTTATCCGCGGAATGGGGATCGGTTGACCACACGCAATCTCCTGCTCCCGTCCGCGACAAGGTCTGCTCCCCTAGCCTGATGTCCAGAAAGCAGACGGACCGTTACCCACCGAGGCTGTGTGAGAACGCGTTTGCGGACTGGACGGACCTGACAGCGTAAGGCCCAAAGGGACCGGGCTTTCAGCCTCGGATGGCTGCGATGAGCGGGCCGGCACCGAGGATCGCGATCACCCGCTTTATGTTGTAGGCAAGAACCTGCAGGCTCATCTCACCGGCCACGTTCCTCAGCCCCCGGGTCAGGAAGTGGGTCGCTCCCATTCAGGCTTTCAGGGTGCCGAAGACGTGCTCGACCGTCTGGCGGCGGTCACGCATCGCGTTCGGGTTCTCGTCGAGCCGGCGCTGGACGGCTTCCAGCACGTGCTCGTGTTCCCAACGCGTGATGCGAC
>NZ_VRUV01000179.1:0-8212 GCF_008039455.1 Methylobacterium sp. WL116 | reverse complement strand
CCTCGGCGCCGCGCGAGGGCGATCGGCCCGGTCGGGTCCGGAATCGGGATGATGCGATGGGCCGGCGCCTCGGGGAGATGCCGGCGGGGGACGCGCGAACGTGAGCAGCACAGAGGCGCTTCAGGCCAGGGACGACGAAACGACGGCGGACGAGGCGGCGCGCGAGGCGAAGCGCGTCGCGGCGCTGCTGGCGCTCGGGATCCTGGATACGCCGCCGGAGGATCATTTCGAGGCGGTGTGCCGCACGGCCTGCCGCCTGTTCGGCGTCGAGACCGCCTTCGTCGGGTTCATCGACGCCGACCGGCAATGGCTGAAGACGCCGTGCGCGCTGGTGCCGGGCGAGCTGCCGCGGCAGAAGAGCTTCTGCACCTACACGATCCAGACGGACGCGGTGCACGTCGTCCCGGACGCGCGGCTCGACCCGCGCTTCTCCGGCAGCCCGCTCGTCGACGGCACGGCGGGGGCAACCCGGTTCTATGCCGGCACGCCCCTGAGCCTCGCCCCCGGGATCCGCGTCGGCACCCTCTGCCTCGTCGACTCGCGGCTGCGCGACTTCTCGGCCGAGGACGGCGTCGCGCTGCAGGACCTCGCCGAGATCGTCGTCGCGCACTTGCGCCTCTCGGAATCGAACGCGGCGCTCGGGCGCGAGATGGCCCTGCGCAGCGCGCACGAGGCGCAGCTGGAGTGCCAGGCGGCCGAGATCGCGGAGCGCTCCGCGGCGCAGGCCAGCGCCAACCACCTGCTGACCATGGCCGAGCAGCTCGCCAGCATCGGCAACTGGCGCGTCCCGCTGCCGGCGGGTCAGCCGATCTGGTCGTTGGGGCTCTACGAGATCGCCGGGCTCGACCCCGCCACCGCGCCGCCGCACCTCTCGACCTTCGCCGAGATCTATCACGCCGACGACCGGGAGCGGCTGATCGCCGTCGTCGGCGACGCGATCGCGCGGGCCGAGAACTTCGCCTTCGACGCCCGCATCCTGCGGCCGGACGGCACCGAGCGCGACGTGGTGGTGCGCGGCACCTGCGAGACCGACGCCGCGGGCGCGGTCACCGGCCTGTTCGGCGTGATGATCGACATCACCGCGCGCCGGCGGGCCGAGGCCGACGTCCACCGCAGCGAGAGCCGCTATCGCGGGCTGGCCGACACCCTGCCGCTGCTGGTCTGGGCGATGCGGCCGGGCGACGGCGAGATCACCTACGCGAACCCCCAGTTCCACGCGTATTACGGGCCGATCGGCACCGGCCGCGCCGCGCGGGTCGCCTGCAACCATCCCGACGACGCGCCCGCCATGGCGACGGCGTGGCGGGCGGCGCAGGCCGGTGAGACCGCCTATTCCGGGGAATGGCGCCTGCGCCGCGCCGACGGCACCTATCGCTGGCACAAGCTGACGATGACGCCGGTCCACCTGATGGCCGACGGCACCGTCATCGAGTGGCTCGGCACGGCGCTCGACATCGACGAGATCGTCACCGCCCGGATGGCGGAGCACGACGCCCGCGGCCTGCTGCGGATCGCCCTGGAGGCGGCCGAGGCCGGGACCTGGGATTGGGACATGCAGACCGGGGTGAGCCTGCTCTCGCCCGAGAGCCTGCGCATCTACGGGCTGCCCGAGGACGGCGAGCCGCGCGGCATCACCACCGCCGCGTGGACGGCCCTGGTCGATCCCGAGCAGGTCGGCGAGGTCTGGGACGCGATCCGGCACGCGATCGACACCCGCACCACCTACGCCGCCGAGTTCCGGGTCGGCGAGCGCTGGGTCTACGCCCGCGGCCGGCCGCTGTTCGGGGCCGACGACCGCCCGTACCGGATGGTCGGCCTCCACATCGACATCACCGAGCGCAAGTCGGCGGAGGTGGCCTTGCGCTCGATCACCGCCGAGGCCCAGGCCGCGCGTGCCGAGGCCGAGCGCGCGAGCGAGGCCAAGAGCGACTTCCTCGCGGCGATGAGCCACGAGATCCGCACGCCCCTGAACGGCATCCTCGGCTACGCCGACATGCTGCTCGACGAGACCCACCTGCGGGCGGAGGACCGTCACCGGCTCGAGCTGATCCAGGGCTCGGGCGCCGCGCTGCTCACCGTTGTCAACGACATCCTCGACTTCTCGAAGATCGAGGCCGGGCAGCTGACCCTCGACCCGGTCTCGTTCCCGCTGGTCTCGGTGATCGACAACACCGTCTCGATCGTCCGCGGCGGCGCGCTGAAGAGCAACCTGCGGATCGAGACCCGGATCGACCCGGATCTGCCCGCCTTCGTCCTCGGCGACGCGAGCCGGCTGCGCCAGGTGCTGCTGAACCTGCTGAACAACGCGGTGAAGTTCACCCCCGTCGGCTCGGTGACCCTCGTGGTCCGGCGCGAGCGCTCGGGGGCGCGCGGCCACGACCTGCGCTTCGAGGTCATCGACACCGGCATCGGGATCAATTCGGCGCAGCAGGACCGGCTGTTCAAGCGCTTCAGCCAGGTCGACGGCTCGATCAGCCGGCGCTTCGGCGGCACCGGCCTCGGCCTGGTGATCTGCCGCCACCTGCTCTCGCTGATGGGCGGCGAGATCGGCGTCGACAGCCGCGAGGGCGTCGGCTCGACCTTCTGGTTCACCCTCACACTGCCGCCGGGCGAGGAGACCGGGGTCGCGGCGGCAACGTCCGCGGCTCCGGCCACGGGCCCCGCCGGACGCGCCGTGCGGCTGCTTCTCGCCGAGGACGTGCCGCTCAACCAGGAGCTCGCCTGCGCGGTGCTCGAGGCGCAGGGCTACGTGGTGGACGTGGTCGAGGACGGCGCCGAGGCGATCGTCGCGGTCGAGGCGGCGCTGAAGCAGGGCAGGGGCTACGACCTCGTGCTGATGGACGTGCAGATGCCGGTGATGGACGGCCTGACCGCGACGCGCCACATCCGCGCGCTGGCGTCGCCGGCCCGCGAGATCCCGATCGTGGCGATGACCGCCAACGTGCTTCCGAAGCAGATCGAGGACCTGCGCGCGGCCGGGATGGACGACCATGTCGGCAAGCCGTTCCGGCGCGCCGACCTCTACGCCACCATCGCGCGCTGGACCGGGCCGCAGCGGGAGGCCCGCCCGGCCGCCCCGATCCCGGCGCCGGACGGCGCGAACGCGGTGCTCGACCCGGCGGTGTTCGACGCCCTCAAGGACGGCTTCGGGCCGGAGCGCGTGGCGACGCTGCTCGACCTGATGGGCAGCGAGCTGCGCGATCGCTTCCGCACCGACGAGGACGACCGGGTCCAGGTCGCCCACGACGCGCACGCGCTGGTCTCGGCCGCCGGCATGCTCGGCTTCACCCGGCTGTCGCGCCTGTGCCGCGAGATCGAGGCCGCCGCCCACGGCGACGGCGACCTGCGCCCGCTCATCCACCGGCTCGAGATCCAGCGGGCCGAGGTGCTGGGCACGATCCACAAGCTCAAGGCGGCCTGACGCCCGTTTCCCTCCCCCTCACGGGTGGGGGAGGGACCGGCGACGGGGGCCCCTACGCCTCCGGCGCGGCCGCGTCGTCCTCGGGCTCCGGGTCGGCCGTCCAGGCGGTGGCGAAGGCGGCGAGGTGCTGCGCCTCCGCGAACGCCATCACGGTGACCTCGCGCTCGGCCGGCATGGCGCCGGGATAGGGGGCGAGCAGGATGGTCTTGCGCACGAGGCGGGCGCCGGGCGCGTTCTCGGCGATCCAGGCTTCGGCCTCGGGCACCAGCGCCTCGGCGGTGGCGAGCGCCCGCGAATCCGGGCGCAGCACGATCACGCGGGTGCCGAGGCCGGGGTCGGCGGCCTGGACCGCCTGGACGATGTCGATCACGCGGTCGCCTCGGGCAATTCGTTGATCTGCACCGCGGCCTGGGCGTCGGTGAACTTGGGGATGTCGCCGAAGATCTCGGGGCCGTGCTCGGCCGCGGCCTTCGTGAAGGCGTCGGCCGATTCGAAGGTCAGCAGCGCCATCACCTGGAACGGGGCCGGCTTGCCGTCCGGCGTGCCGACGCCGCGCACGATCTTGGCCTCGTGCAGGCCCAGGGGCGACCAGCGCTCGCGCACCAGCGGCATGTGGTGGCCGAGGTAGTAGTCCATGTCGAACCGGGGACCGGCCGGATACATCACGCTGACGAGGATCATGGCTGTCGAACACTCCCTGGCGGCGCGTCTGCCGCGCGCCGCCGGCACGGAACCACCGAATGCCTGTCAGCGCAACGGAGGCGCTCGCGACGTCTCTTTTCTATTCCCTCCGCAAGGGCCGAGGGTTTCACACGTTTCCTGAGCGGCCCGGATCGCCCGCCCCGTCCTTCCGGGGCGTCGAAGGCGAACCCGGAATCCAGAGCCGCCGACGGCGCTTGAGCCTGCCATCTCGGCGGCTCTGGATCCCGGGCTCCGCTGCGCAGCCCCGGGATGACGGGATTGAGGCGGGTCTCCGCCAGACCACACCCGGGGGTGGGGATACGGTATCCATGAGGAGCGGGCCGCCCTGCACGCCGACCGGCGATGATCGCGATCAGTGCAGCTTCACCCGCGCCTCGGTGCGGCGGGTGAGCGCGCGGGCGGCAGCGTCGAGGGCGGTCTTCACCGTGCCGTGCAGGGCCTGCTCGTGCATCTTGTACAGCGAGCGGTACATCATCCGCGCGAACAGCCCGGCGATGAACATGTTCTTGCCGCGGATGAACCCCATCAGGCTGCCGACCGTCGAGTATTCGCCGAGCGAGACGAGCGAGCCGAAGTCGCGGTACTTGAACGGCTTCAGCGGCCGCCCGGCGATGCGGGCGGGGATCTGCTTGATCAGGTAGGTCGCCTGCTGGTGCGCCGCCTGGGCGCGGGGCGGCACCGGCCGGTCGGAGCCGGCCTCGACGAGGTAGGCGCAGTCGCCGACCGCGAAGATGTCGGGATCGTGGGTGGTCTGCAGCGTCGGCGTCACCACGAGCTGGTTGGTGCGGGTGGTCTCCAGGCCGCCGAGGCCCTGCAGGAACGGCGGCGCCTTCACGCCGGCCGCCCAGACCACGAGCTCGGACGGGATGAACGCGCCGTCGGCCAGCGCCACGCCGTCGGCGCGCACCTCCGTGACCCGCGCCTGGACGCGGACCTCTACGCCGATCTTGGCGAGCAGCGCCATCACCTCGGACGAGAGCCGCGGCGGCACCGCCGGCAGGATGCGGTCGGCCGCCTCGACCAGGGTGATCTTCAGGTCCTTGGCCGGATCGATCCGGTCCATGCCGGTGGAGACCACGTCGCGGACGGTGCGGTGCAGCTCGGCCGCGAGCTCGGTGCCGGTCGCGCCGGC
This sequence comes from Methylobacterium sp. WL116, assembly GCF_008039455.1. Taxonomy (NCBI): domain Bacteria; kingdom Pseudomonadati; phylum Pseudomonadota; class Alphaproteobacteria; order Hyphomicrobiales; family Methylobacteriaceae; genus Methylobacterium; species Methylobacterium sp. WL116. The sequence continues at coordinate 2,957 of NZ_VRUV01000179.1, read as the reverse complement.
GCCGATCACCGTGACGTGGAGCTGCCCCGGCCGCACCGGGCCGACCTGGGTGTGGGCGCGCAGCATCGCGTTCACCAGCCGCTGGTGGAAGCGCACCGCCTGGTCCTGGGTGTCGAGCGCGATGGCGTGCTCCTTCACTCCGGGCGTGCCGAAATCGTTGGTGGTGGAGCCCACCGCCATCACCAGGGTGTCGTAGCCGACCGAGCGCACCGGCGTGATCTCGCGGCCTTCCGCATCGTGGCTGGCGGCGAGCTGGATCGTGCGCGCCGTCCGGTCGAGCCCGGTCATCTCGCCGATGCGGTAGCGGAAATGGTGCTGGTGGGCGTGGTGCAGGTAGTCGACCGCGTGGTGGCCGACGTCGAGGCTGCCGGCGGCGACCTCATGCAGCAGCGGCTTCCAGATGTGGGTGCGCGCCCGGTCGACCAGGGTGACGTGGACGTCCTTGCCGCGCCCGAGCTTGTCCCCGAGCTTGGTCGCCAGCTGAAGGCCCGCCGCCCCGCCGCCGACCACGACGATGCGGTGCAGGCCCTGTTCGTTCTCGCCCGGTACCATGCCTGTCTCGTTGCTCCTCGGTGCGGCCGTCGCCGCCTCATCGCCGGTGGTGCCCCCGTGCACAGGCACCACCCGTGCCGCCGTTCCGGGCGGGGCCATCTCGGAACGGTTCTAGACCATACCGGGATGGCCGTAATCCGGCGGGCGCCGTCAAAATTTTTTGGCCATGCCTCAAGCCTATCGCTCAAGCATCGGCCGCGAGCGGCGGCCTCACGCGGCCGGCGCGCCGGGCTGGCGCTTGGGATGCGCCTCGGCGAAGGCCGGCAGCGCCAGGCACGCCTCGGCGATGCGCGCCACGGTGGGGTAGGGCGCGGTCTCCACCCCGAAGATGCCCGTGCCGACCCACAGGCTGACGAGGCAGAGGTCGGCGTGGCTCACCGCGTCGCCCTGGCTGAACCGGCCGGTGCCGGGCTCCGTGGAGAGCCGGGTCTCCAGCGTCTTCAGGCCGCTCTCGAAGGCGTGGCGGACGAAGCCCATCATGCGCTCCCTAGGGAGATCGTAGGCCTCCATCAGGTAGGTGCGCACCCGCGGCACGTAGAGCGGGTGGGTGTCGCAGGCCACGAGCTGCGCCAGCGAGCGGGCGCGCGCCCGCTCCCGCGGATCGGCCGGCAGCAGCTTCACGCCGCCCTTGGTCTCCTCCAGGTAGTCGAGGATCGCGAGCGACTGGGTCAGCGGCGGCCCGTCGCCGTCGAACAGGGCGGGCACCGCGCCCTGCGGGTTGATCGCGCGGAATTCCGGCGCGTGCTGGTCGCCGGCATCGAGGTCGATGAAGGTCTCCTCGTAGGCGATCCCCTTCAGCTTCAGCGCGATCCGCACCCGGAAGGCGGCGGCCGAGCGCCAGTTGCCGTACATCCTGATCATGCCACATGGCCCTTCATCGGTTTCGGCGGGGACCACACCGCACAACCGGGCGGGCCGCAAGGGCGAAGCGTCGGCGAAGCGCGGTCTGGCCGTGATCGTGCATTGCCCCGCGGACGCGATCCCGCGATAGGGACGAGACCGCGACGACGCGCGCGACACGGCGCGCGACAAGGGATGACGGCCGATGCAGATCGAGACGCCCTATCTGATGTTCCTCGGCGACGTGCCGGACCGGCTCGCCGCCAAGACCGCCTACGGCATCGTCGACTGGCGCCCGGACTGGTGCATCGGCCAGATCCGCCTGCCGGGCTGCGCGGCCGACCTCGGCATCCCCGACCTGACCCTCGACGAGGCGCTGGCCAAGGGCTGCCGCACGATGGTGATCGGCGTCGCCAATGCCGGCGGCGTTCTGCCGGAGCACTGGGTCGCCGAGATCGTCGCCGCGCTGGAGGCCGGGTTCGACATCGCGAGCGGCCTGCACGCGCGCCTCGGCGCGGTGCCGGCCATCGCCGAGGCGGCCGCGCGCCGCGGCCGGGCGCTGCACGACGTGCGCCACACCGACGAGACCTTCGCCACCGGCAAGGGCACCAAGCGCCCGGGCCGCCGCCTGCTCGCGGTCGGGACCGATTGCTCGGTCGGCAAGAAGTACACGGTGCTGGCGCTGGAGAAGGGGATGCGCGCGCGCGGCATGGACGCGGATTTCCGCGCCACCGGCCAGACCGGGGTGTTCATCTCCGGCCGCGGCGTCGCGATCGACGCGGTGGTGGCCGACTTCATCTCCGGCGCGGTGGAGTGGATCGCGCCCGCGGCCGACCCGAAGCACTGGGACCTGATCGAGGGCCAGGGCTCGCTCTACCACCCGTCGTTTGCCGGCGTCAGCCTCGGGCTGCTGCACGGGGCGCAGGCGGACGCCTTCGTGGTCTGCCACGAGCCGAGCCGCACGACGATGCGCGGCGTCCAGCACCCGCTGCCCTCGATCCGCCAGGTGATCGACCTGACGATCCAGCTCGGCAGCCTGACCAACCCCGGCATCAGGCCCACCGGCATCGCCGTGAACACCCAGGCCCTCGAGGAGGATCCCGCCCGCGCGCTGCTCGAGAAGCTCGGCGCCGAGTACGGCCTGCCCGCCACCGACCCGGTGCGCTTCGGCGTCGAGGGCCTCGTCGACCGGCTGATCGCCGAGTTCCCGGAGACCGCGCCGTGAGGCGGCTCGCGGTCGCCGTCGAGCGCTTCCCGATCGCCGGCGCCTTCACGATCAGCCGCGGCAGCCGCACGGAAGCCGTGGTCGTCACCGCGCGGATCGCCGACGCCGAGCGGGCGGTCGCCGGCTGGGGCGAGTGCGTGCCCTATCCGCGCTACGGCGAGAACGTCGAGAGCGTGGCCGCGGCGATCGAGGAACAGGCCGACGCGATCGCCGCCGGCGTCGGCCGCGCCGAGCTGCTGGAGCGGATGAAGCCCGGTGCGGCGCGCAACGCGCTCGACTGCGCGCTGTTCGATTTCGAGGCCAAGGCGTCCGGCCGCCCGGCCTGGGAGATCGCCGGGCT
>NZ_VRUV01000178.1:0-8234 GCF_008039455.1 Methylobacterium sp. WL116 | reverse complement strand
CTTGAGCCTCATGGTCGGCGATAAACGATGAAGGGGCCCGATCGGGCCCCTTCATCGTTCAAGCTGCGGCCGCCATTGGCCTGGTTTTACTCCGCCACAGCGGCCTGGAATTGGTCCGCCCTTTACAGATCACTCGGCGAAGATCTTCCGCCCCCAGGCAGCGACGTCACACCAGAAGCATCGTACCATGCTTTGGAGTTCGACACGCCAACCACCGAGTGGCAGGTCGGCAGCACGGCGCTGGTAGCGGCTTTGAAAGCGACGTGACGAGGTCCGGTAGTCTGGGCAAACCGCCATCGCAGCTCCGGACCTGACGACCAGACCGATCCGATTGGCGCTTATATCGAGATGATCGACGACAAACTCAGCAGGTACGAGGCTCGACGACCTGAAGCAGGGGCCCATGCTTGCCGCCCCATGCTGGATGTCCGCAACCTCAACGCCGCCGGCATCAGCAAGAGTGAGTCAGAGTCACGATTGAACGCCGATCCAGGGTCCCGTTTCAACGCTTCTTGACACGCGAACTGCATCAGGATCCCGGTTAACGGCACAGCAGCCGCGGGGTTGCCTAGGCAAAGTTTGCGGTTGAGTGCGCATCAATGGCTGTAGCACCGGGCCGAGCCTGAACTCCCCTCGCCTCTTCCGCTCTACGAGGGCGTGCAGGTACCCACCAGGGCTCTTGATGTGCTCGGCACGCTAGAGAATCGCCGCCACCGTCACAGCGGCGGTCTCGTCGCCCATTACTTCACATGCCTTGCGCCATGTATCAGGGCTGATGCCGAGCATGGGTCGGATCTCCTCCGCCGTGTCCGCCAAGTCCCTCCAGGAGCAGATTTCTTCACGGGCGAAGTCCGCCACGTCAGGACAAGCATTAAGAACAAGACCAAGGGGATAGGTGCCCCGCTTACCGCCATCGCCCATGGGGCTAGCTTCATCTCGACGTGGCACGCCGGAGGTCTTCATCACCATTCCGAAGGTTGGTTCAAAGTCAGGATTCTCTGGATTTGAATTCTGAATTTGCCGCTCGGATTGGGCGGAAGTGCCGCTCAATTCTGATAATTCGTCGTGTGCAATGAGCAGCTTGCCCACATCGAAGGCGAGCGCTGTTAGGGCAGCCCTCGCCTCCTCCAGATGCCCGGGCGCCGGCACCCGCGGCAAGAGCACCCACAACGGCGGCATAGCGGTCCCGTAGCGTCACCGCAGTGCCTGGTGAGCCCCCCCCGCCTCCAGGGCCTGGATGAGCTTCGCACAGCCACGGCGAAGCAAGGTCACGCGCTCGCAGGCGACGCGCAGCGCCTGCGCCTCAGCTCGAACCTCGCCGGCTTGCGTGGCCATCTCCTCTGCGCGGGCGACGAGGGGCGTAAGATTGAAGCCGTAGGCCTGGGCGATGGCTCCCCCTGCCCGCTCCGGACGTAGCGCTTCCCGTTCGGGCTGTCCCGTCGAATGAGGAGCCCGGCCTCGACTAGGGCCACGAGATGCCTACGAAGCGTCGCCTCGGCGATACCATGCGCTCGCAGAGCAAGAGCGGCGTTCGAGGGGAAGAAAACGAGTCCAGGCTCCTCCCCGGCCGACAGAGCGGTCTCAGGATGAAAGGTCAGAAGTGCGTTGAGAACGGCGAGTGCCCTATCATTAAGACCGAGCCGGGTGCGAGCCGGGGCGATGTCGCGGAACACCGTCCATTTGTGAACCGTGGTCTCGCTAGGGCAGCCGTCCGCGTTCGCTTGAGCTCGGATTTGCGCAGGCGTCACCCGCCGCCGCCCAAAGGGCGTCGTGATGTGCAGATCCATCGTCTGACTGAGTACCGGGCGAAGATTGGGGGTTGGCCAAATCGACGTCAAAACGCTTGACGATGTGCCGGGAGATATGGTCCTCTGCGTTTGCTAATGACCAGAGGGGGTCTTCCGGACGCGGTTCCGGGGGCCCTTTCTTTTTTTGCGGTGTTCTCGTCTCCTTGAGCTCTTGCTGCGGGTCAGGTTAGCCCTTGCTCTGCCTGTAGGCGGCAAGGATCTCGGGGAGGCGCTCGGCGAGGTAGTTGGCGAAACCTGGTTCCGCCTTCTCCTCCAGTGTCACGCGCATGCCGTCAGAGCTTCGCTCGACGCGAGCGAACTTCACACCCTTGGCATTTTTTAGGGTCTCGGCCCTCGGCTTCGCCTTGCGAGCCGACGGCGCAGCTAGCGCGGCTAGGATCACCGCGAACCGCTCGTCGGACGCCTTGCCGGCGAGGTCCGGGGAGGCAAGGGCGGTATTGACCTGCTCCGGAGTCGCCGCGCGAATGCGGTCAGCAAGCGTCAGCCAGCGCGGGCGGCCGACTTTGGGAGCCGGGCCGATCGCAGTCAGCACAGAGCCGGGGATGGCCTCTGCGACAGAGAGGTAGTTCGCAAGGTCAGGGCGGTGCACGCCCATAGCTTTCAGGATCACCTCGCGGGCGACGCCGACCTGTTCCATGTTCCGTGCGAAGTGGGCCTTCTCGATGTAGCTGAGGTTCTCGCGCGCGAGGTTCTCGGAGCCCTGAGCGATAATCAGCTCGGCATCGGAGAGATCCCGCACCACGGCACGCACAGGCTTGCCCAGAGCCATAGCCGCACGGGTCCGACGTCGCCCGTAAGCGATCTCGTAGTGGTTGTTCCGGCTCGGGTGGCGGCGCACGAGGATTGGCGTGTGCTGCCCCTCCTCACGGACCTGCTCCATGAAGGCGTTGAAGCTCTCGTCGGTTACATCGGGCACGCGGTCGGCAATCGCCGATGGCAGGCACAGCGCAGGGTCGATCTCGACCACCGCACCATCCGAGCCCAAGGAGCTCGGCCGGGATGCCGCCCACATTGCCGCCATGGAGCGTGCCGCGGCTGGACGCTTCTCAGAAGTGGGAGAGGGGCCTGTAGCACCTGATACAGGGGTGTAAGTCATTGAGGGATCTGGAGTTGACTGTTGTGCCGCGTCCGACTGGACCGGTACTCCCATGATGGCGCTGAGGCGCTTCTTCTGGCTCACGTCCGGCCCCATACACGCGCGATCAGACCCTCGATTTCGCCGTTGACCGCATCAAGCGCGTCGAGCGCGCGCCGGTAGGTTGAACCGGTCACTTCGTCCCGCCGCAGCGGCGTCTCATAGACAGTCTGTCCGCGCAGGCCGGAGTTCGACACGGCGGTCGACTGCAACATGGCCTTGGTCAACACTCGGTCGCCGAATAGCCCGCGCAGCATTGCGACAACCTCGGTCTGCGGCGTGTCCTGCGGCTCGAACCGGGTGACAAGGTAGCGGAACCAGTCATGGGTTGGAGCAGCCCCCTGCTCGCGGACCGGCTCCATGATCTCGTCCAGCATCGTGAGGAACTGGCGCATGCTCGACACATCGAGCATCTGCGGATGGATGGTGATGAGGAGGGCGGTCGACGCACACAGCGCCGCGATGGTGAGGTAGCCGAGCCGGGGGGGGCAATCGATCACCACAACGTCGTAACGGTCAGCCACTTCGCTCAGGGCCAAGCCCATCCTGGCGAAGAACGGAGGCTCGGAATCGTTTGCCTTACGCCGAGCCGAATGCATCGGGGCCTCGAACTCGAAGACCTCAAGCTCAAGGTCGGCTGCAACCAAGTCGAGCCCAGTGAAGTAGGTCGGCCGGATCACCTCACTCAGTGGCCGCCGCTCCTCGTCGTATCTGATCGCGTCGTAGATGGTGGGGTAGGGCTCCTGCTCGTTCTCGTGTCGTACCCCCAGCAGCGTAGAGAGGCTCGCCTGAGGGTCTAGGTCGATTGCAAGAACGCGATACCCTCGCAGAACGAGCGACTGGGCGAGGTGGGCCGAGGTAGTGGTCTTGCCCGAACCTCCCTTGAAGTTCACGCAGGCGACAACCTGGAGGTGCTCACCCTTGGCCGGATCTCGATGAGGCAGGTAGCGCCGGCCAACTCGGTCGATCTCGTCGAGGTAAGCACGCAGCGCGTGAATGTCAGCCAGGGTGTAGAGACGGCGCCCGCCGGGGGCGACCTCCAGCTCCGAGACGAGAAGCTCGGGCGAGAGCTGCCGGACGCGGCTGTCGGTGATGCCGAGGATGCGGGCAACCTCGCCGGAGGTGAAGCGTCGAAGCGTCTTATCCTCAGAGGGCGAAAAGACGACGGACGCGATTTCGCGCAGCTTGGCCCCGAGGATTCGAGCATCGTGTCCTGCGGTCTGGTTCGATACAGGCGCTAGGCGTCCGCCTGACTGGACATGCTGGGTCATCGGCGCTTCTCGTTTGCGGTGAAACGGCGAGAATCACCATAGCACCGCAAGCGAGCAAAGTGAGACGATTCGGGTAGGAAAGTCCAGTGTGGAGCAAGCCTGACCCTGACCCTGCACTAACTTTGAACTCGGACCACCTCGTGGGGACGGGTCATGACTGACTGATCGAAAGGGTTCCTTCTTACGCGGTGGGAGGCGGCATTCTCAGCCCCTCATGCCGCTTGCATAAGGGCACGCTACGGAACCAGGCGCCCCGTGATCGTCCGTGGCTCAGTGCAACTCTATGTGATCCATGCGAGGGTCAGCTTTCAAGCTAACGACAGGCAGCGGCCTACGGCTGGGTTGGATGGATTTCTGCCGGTCCGCTTCGGGACGGCGATGTATGAAAGCGGAAATCGCCGCCGAGCCCAGTCCCGACCCATTGCGGACCCTCGGAAGGTCCGCTTCGCGGCAGATGAGCGGAGGATGACCCCCGTCTCGGTTGGGTGGCCCTTTGCCAGTCCGCTCTCTGACGGCGCTGTCGTCGGATCGGACCTTTTCCCGGAGGGACAAAATCACGCAGTTCCGACTGAAACAACACGTCTTAGCGCTTAATAGTCCTTCAACCGTAGTTGTTGCATAAGCAACTAGCCGTCGGGCCACCATAAAAATCTCGCCAAACCCCTTGGGCCGACGCCGGCGATGCAGGAGTGGTCTCGCAAGCCATGCTGACCGTACTCGACTGCATCACGCGGCAGCACGATCTCGGTCTCGTTGCCCTATCTGCGGCCATCTGCGCGCTCGGCTGCTTCGTCACCGTAACCTTGATGGCTCTGACCAAAGCCGCGCGGGGCCAGTCTTGTACGCGGGCGCTGGTTTCCGCCGCGGTGGTGTTCGGATCGAGCGTCTGGGCGCTGCACTTCGTGGCCATGCTTGCGTTCCTGCCCGGCACCGACACCGCCTACGAGCTGGACCTAACCGCCGCGTCGATCGCCGTCGCTATCGCTGGTTCGTTGGCCGCACTCACGCTCTGGCGGCTTCGCTCCGGCAGCCCGGTCGTGCTTGCATGCGCCGGCCTCATGCTCGGCTCCGCCGTCGCCGGCATGCACTACCTTGGCGTCGCGGCTATGCGTGCCTCCGCCCTCATCTTCTTCAACCCCACCTACGTCGGCGCTTCCTTCCTTCTCAGCGCCACCTTTGCCACCCTGGCCCTGGCCCGCGCGAGCAACCTGCGTGGCCTCGCCCGCCGCGCCGAGGTCGCGCTGTGGCTCGCTCTGGCGATCTGCGGCCTGCACTTCACTGGCATGGCGGGGGTGACGCTCGCGCCGTCCGGCCTGTCGGAAGGCGCCGACTATGTTCTGGGGTCCAGCGCCCTCGCAATGGCTGTTGGCCTCATCAGCCTCGCCATCCTGATCGCTGGGCTCGCCATGCTCATGCTCCAGCAGCACCTGTCTCTGCGCACGGTCCGCGAACTCGCCCGGATGCGCCTGCTCAGCGACCTCGCTCACGAGGTGCTGCTCATCCACCGCGCCGGCACGGTGCTGGAGGTCAACAGCGCTGGAGCGCGTCTGATCGGCACGCCGGTCCAGGACTTGATCGGCCAGAATATGCTCGACCTTTTCGCCGCCCATGACGCACCCGCCCTGGTCCGGCGCATGGCCTGCCGGTCGGAGGCGCTGCAGCCGCAGGAGTTCGAGGCTCGCACCGCCGCGGGCGACCTCGTCCCGGTCGAGCTGTCGTGCCGCACCATCGAGTTCGGCGGCAAGCCGGCCGTCGCCGTGGCCTTGCGCGATCTGACCGAACGGAAGCGGGACGAGGCACGCATCCGCCACCTAGCGCTGCACGACGCCCTGACCGAGCTGCCCAACCGCTACCTGCTGGGGCAGCGCCTCGCCCAGGCCCTGGATGCGGCGGATGGGGGGGCGGGCAGCGTGGCGGTGGTCTACCTCGATCTCGACCGCTTCAAGCCGGTCAACGATCTGTACGGTCACGCAGCGGGCGACGCGCTGCTGGTTCGAGCCGCCAAGCGCATGCTCGCCGAGCTGAGGCCCGCCGACACCCTGGCTCGGGTTGGCGGGGACGAGTTCGTCGCTGTCCTGGCCGACGCATCAGCGCCGGATCAGGTCTCGGAGGTCGCCGGCCGGCTCGTCGCGGCCTTGAGCCGCCCGTTCCGTGTCGAGGGGCATCAGCTCGAAATCGGCGCTTCGGCCGGTGTGGCGCTGTACCCTGCCGACGGCCGCACGGCCGAGGCGCTGCTGCACGCCGCTGACACCGCGCTCTACCGCGTCAAGGACGAAGGGCGCGGCACCGTGCGTTTCTTCGAGTTGGCGATGGACGCCCAGATCCAGGCGCGCCGCCAGATGGAGTACGAGCTTGGCTTGGCGGTGGAACGTGGCGAGCTGCGCCTGTTTTATCAGCCGATCGTCAACGGCAGCAGCGGCGAGATCGAGACGTTCGAGGCGCTGATCCGCTGGCACCACCCCGAGCGTGGCATTGTCTCGCCGGCCGAATTTATCCCGCTCGCCGAGCGAAGCGATCTGATCGTGCGGATCGGCGCATGGGTGATCGAGACAGCCTGCGCCGCCGCGGTCAATTGGCCTCGGCCGTGGCGGGTGTCGATCAACGTATCGCCGAGCCAGCTGCGTCAATCCGACGTGCCGGGGACGATCGCCGCCGCGCTGGGCCGGCACGGGCTCGACCCGGCGCGGCTGATGGTGGAGATCACGGAGAGCGTGCTGATCCAGGACGCGGAAGCAGCGATAGCGGTGCTGACGTATCTGCGCGGGTTGGGGGTGCGGCTGGCGCTAGACGATTTCGGCACAGGCTACTCGTCGCTAAGCTACCTGCATGGGTTCAAGTTCGACAAGCTCAAGATCGACCAGTCGTTCGTGCGGCGACTGGGCGAGCATACGGATACGCTGACGATCGTGCGGGCGATCGTGAACCTCGGCCACAACCTCGGGATGCAGGTGACGGTGGAGGGCGTGGAGACCGCGGAGCAGTTGGCGATCCTGCGCGGGCTGGACTGCGACCAGATGCAGGGCTACCTGTTCGGCCGCCCGGCGCCGGGCTTGGCCGTCTCGGACACAGATCGAGCGAGGGTCCGAGCGCTGTTCGCTCCCCCCTTGATCCGCGCCGTCGCTAGAGACGTTGCCGGGCTGCTTGCAGCTTCATCATTTCCACCCAGGCGAACGGCACGGACGGGTTTCGGGTCGTTGTCCCGCTTGAAGGCCCTCCCTTCCGTCCGCTTTGTGAAGAGGACGGTTCGGCCAAAGGGCGATATTGGGTCGGATGCGGAACGTCCGCTTGCGGGAGAAGGGTCAGGCCCGCTTCCCACCCCAAGCTGAAGTTGCCGAACGGCTGACGAACGTCCGCTTCAAAGAGGAGATAACGGCGGCCTAGGCGTCTGGGTTGGGTCTGAAACGGAACGTCCGCTTCCTTGTTAGGTCGACCCAGCACGGACGGAAAAAGTCCGGAAAACGCTCGTTTATCCGACGTGTCGTTCGGGCCATGTGGGAGGGGTGGCTCAGGCCGGATCTCGGTCCATCCGCTCCTCAATGATCAGCGAGGACAAGATCATTCGCTGCCCCTCTTCGCAATCTCGCGCAGCCAACATTCCGCGGACATCGTGGCTCCTAAGGCTGTCGCGAAAGCGTAGGGCGACTGAGTTACCGATGTGGTGGACAACGCCGTGATGCTCCACCGATAGGAGCCCGGTTGTTGCTCGCTCGGGAACACCGAGATCACATGGCCGCGTTTCGTAACATCTGTCATACCGGGGCCATGCCACGCGGATGCGCGCCAACTACAGCCGAGTCAGCCCCGCGAGATTTCGAACTGAACCACTATCTCTGGCCCTTGATGTCCGCTTCGGGAGATGGGGAAGGGTAAAGCTTGATCCGATCATGGAAAGTATGCCGCTCTCGCCTCAGGGCATGAGAGCTTCGGCTTGAGCTGGTTGATGATCCAGTACCATAAACTACCGGACGATAACGGTCGTCTGCAGAACCCAATCCTCTGGTGGGGCCTTGGAATGAACGC